>DASXUF010000192.1 GCA_036504975.1 Candidatus Binatia bacterium
TTTCCGCCGCCGCCCAGATCATGAACTTCGCGGCCCTGAGCCAGGGCGAGGTTTCCGCGATGGTCCCTCTCTTCAACACGACGCCGCTTTTCGCGGTGCTTTTCAGCGCGATTTTTCTGCGCGACGTCGAGAAGGTCACGTTCAAAGTCGTGCTCGGCGCGATCTTGATGGTCGCGGGCGTGGTTATTATCGCCGCACGGTAAGCTGGAACTGGAGGAGGCCCGACCAGGCGTTTTTCCGGGGAAAAGGCTAGACCCTGAAAAAAATATCTGATAGACAAAAAGCACATTTTCACCAGTAATCCAATTTTTACAGGAGGCGAGTGATGGACATCACGACTTCAACTCTGCAGCTCAACACCCCGGATGGAAAGATGGAAACGTACGAGGCGAGGCCCAAAGACGGCGCTGCGCGTCCGGCCGTCATCGTCCTGATGGAGGCCTTCGGGCTCAACGGCCATATCAAAAACGTCACCGAGCGGGTCGCGCAAGAAGGCTACGTCGCGATCGCGCCCGACCTTTATCACCGCGAGCCTGAGCGATTAGTACCTTACTCCGAACTGCAGAAGGCGGTCGGCATCATGAATCGGCTGCAAGACCCCAAAATGATGGACGACGTGGGCGCGGTGATCGCGCATCTGAAGGCGCAGAAATACGTTAAGACCGGTTCGATTGGAGTCACAGGCTTCTGCATGGGCGGGCGCTTCACTTACCTCGCGGCGGCGCACCATAATAAGGACGTCAAGGCCGCGGTCGCTTTCTACGCCGGCGGCGTTCCGATGGGAAACCCGAGCCCGCTCTCCCGCACCGGCGAGATCAACTGTCCGATTTATCTTTTCTTCGGCGGCAAAGACCCGCTGATACCCGCGGACCACGTCGCGCAAATCAACAAGGCGCTGACCGACAACCACAAGACCTTCATGATGAAGGTCTATCCGGAGGCGACGCACGGGTTTTTCTGCGACGAGCGGCCGAGCTATCATCCGGATTCAGCCAAGGACGCGTGGGAGAAGTTCAAGTCTTTCTTCGCCCAGCATCTGAAATAGCGCAGGTGGATCCTTCCTCATCGTCCGAACCGGCGAAAGAAAAGAGCTTCCAGAGTGGCGCGAAAAAATCGCCGCAGACAGGTGACGGTCGGTCTCGTCCAGATGAGCGCGGGCGGGGACATCAAGCTCAATCTCGACAAAGCCTCGGCGGGCATTGCGGCTGCGGCGAAAAAAGGCGCCGAGATCGTCTGTCTTCAAGAGCTATTTCGCTCCCGCTATTTTCCCCAGAGCGAGGACGCCGAAAACTTCAAGCTCGCCGAAACGATCCCCGGGCCGACGACCGACGCCCTCGGCCGGCTCGCGAAAAAAAAGCAAGTGGTCGTCATCGGCGCGGTCTTCGAGCAGCGTTCCGCCGGTATCTATCACAACACCGCGGTGGTGATCGGCGCGGACGGATCGATCCTGGGAAAATACCGCAAGATGCACATCCCGGACGATCCCTGCTTCTACGAAAAATTTTATTTCGCGCCCGGCGATCTCGGATTTTTGAGCTTCGATGCGGGCGTCGCCAAGATCGGCGTTCTGATCTGCTGGGACCAGTGGTTTCCCGAAGCGGCCCGCCTGACGGCTCTTTCGGGGGCGGAGATTCTTTTCTATCCCACCGCGATCGGTTGGCTTCCCACCGAGCCTCCCGGCGTCGCCAAGGCGCAGCGCAACGCCTGGGAGCTGGTGCAGCGCGGCCACGCGGTGGCGAACGGCGTCTATGTTGCCGTGCCGAATCGGGTGGGACGCGAGGGAAAGCTCAAATTTTGGGGCGGCTCGTTCGTCGCCGGCCCGTCTGGGGAGATCATCGCCCAGGCCGGACGCGAAAGGGAAGCAGTCTTGATCGCCCCTTGCGATCTGGAAAAGATCGCCGAAGCGCGCCAGAGCTGGCCGTTTCTCCGCGACCGCCGGATCGACGCCTACGGTTCCCTTACCTCCAGGTTTATTGACGAATAGCTGCGGTAGAATTACTCCGACGTTTCCCGCGCGGCTCGAATCACTCAATGAATAACTTTTCCGCAGATAAGCCTTCGCCGAAACAGCTCGGCTACCGCATGCCGGCCGAATGGGAGCCGCACGGGGCGACGTGGCTTTCGTGGCCGCACAATCGGGACACCTGGCCGGATAAGATCGAGCTCGTCGAAGAGATCTGGGTTCAAATGGTCAAGGCAATCTCTCCCCAGGAAAAAGTCTGTTTGTTGGTCAACGACGATGAAGAGCGCCTCGAAGCCTTCGCGCGGCTGACTCGCGCGGGCGTGCGCATGGACAACGTCGCTTTTTACGAGATTCCCACGGTGGACGTGTGGATGCGGGATTACGGTCCGACTTTCGTCGTCGGAGGAAATACCAAAACCGCGCCGCTCGCTTTCAACGATTGGATCTTCAACGGCTGGGGAAATAAATATCCTGAGTACAACGATGACGACGGCGTGGCCAAAGCCATCGCGCGACTGCTCGGCGTTCCCGTTTTCGAGCATCGAATCATCCTCGAAGGCGGCTCGATCGAGGTGAACGGGCGCGGCACGTGTCTCACGACCGAGCAGTGCCTGCTGAATCCGAACCGCAACCCGCGCCTGGCGCAAAGTGAGATCGAAGATATTTTACGCGCCTCCCTCGGCGTCGATCACTTCATCTGGCTCGGCGAGGGAATCGTCGGCGACGACACCGACGGCCACATCGACGACATCGCCCGCTTCGTCGATCCGACGACCGTGGTGTGCGCCTGCGAAGAAGATCCGCGGGACGAGAATTACTGCCTTTTGCGGGAAAATTATGAAAGGCTCCAAGGCGCGAGAGATCAAGATGGGCGCAAATTGACGATCGTGAAGCTTCCGATGCCGGGCAAGGTCGAATATGAAGGCGCGCGGCTACCAGCCAGCTACGCGAATTTTTACATCGCCAACGGCGCCGTCCTGGTGCCGACCTACGATCACGCCAACGATAAACGCGCCATTGGGATTCTGGCGGAGCTGATTCCCGATCGTAAGGTCGCGGGCATCCCTTGCGCCCCCCTCGTGATCGGCCTCGGCGCGATTCACTGCGTGACCCAGCAGCAGCCCATGGCGGAAAATTCCTTCAGGCCTTGACAAAACGGCTATAAGGTCCGTAAGCTAGTCAAAATTAACATGGGACAGGTGATCCACCTAAGGGAGATCCATCAGGCGAAACGCCGGCGCACGGAAAAGGTAAGCATGGAAGAGTGCGTGGATCTGCTCGAATGGAACCTCAAGAGGAGCCTGGACCAATATTTTGCATCTCCGCCCGAGGAGAAGTCGATGCGGGCAACCCAAATTCGCAAGCTCAGCGAGATCCTGGAATACGCCCTGCGCCTTCTCTAGCGGCAGAGCGTTGAACCGTGGTGGAATCGCTGAATCCTACTCTGATCGTCCTGCTGCTGCTTTGTGGTTTTGCCGCTCTCGGATGGATTCTGCTGCATCGCCTGAAGATTCTCCTCGGAGACAAAAAGGAAGATCAATCTCTGATTCTCATCCAGCAGCAGATCGACCAGCTTCGCGGCCACTTAACGCAGTCGGTTGACGGCAGCACCCAGCTCATTCATCAGCAGCTCGGGCAATTGCTCGGCAACGTGAACGAGCGGCTCAAAGAGAGCACGGACGTCCTGCAGCATACCCAGCAAAGCCTCGGCGAGCGTCTCGACAACGCCGCCCGGGTGGTGGGGAACGTTCAGAAAAGCTTGGGCAGCCTCGAAGAGGCCAACCGCAAGATCTACGAAGTCGGCAAGGACATCGCGTCGCTGCAGGAGATTCTCCGCGCGCCCAAGCTGAGGGGCGGTCTCGGCGAGTTCTTCCTCGGCGACCTGCTCGGCCAAATTCTTCCGGCCGGGCACTTCGCGATCCAACACGCCTTCAGAAGCGGCGAGAGAGTGGACGCCGTCATCAAGTTGGGCGGCTCGCTCGTGCCCGTCGATTCCAAGTTCCCGCTGGAGAATTTCAAGCGCATATTCGACGGCGCGACGGACGACGAAAAAAACCGGGCGAAGCGGCTGTTCGCCGCGGACGTGAAAAAGCACATCGACGCGATCGCGACGAAGTATATCCTGCCGGACGAGGGGACCTACGACTTCGCTCTGATGTATATCCCCGCGGAGAACGTCTACTACGAGACCATCATCAAAGACGACTCCATGGGCAGCGAAAAAAGTCTCAGCGCCTACGCTCTGGCCAAAAGGGTCATCCCGGTCTCGCCGAACAGCTTCTATGCCTATCTTCAGGCCATTCTACTGGGGCTGAAGGGCATGAAGATCGAAGAACGGGCGAAAGAGATCATTCAGTACTTGAGCCGCCTGGAGAGCGACTTCACGAAGTTCCGGGAGGACTTCAGTCTAGTGGGCAAACATCTGGGACACGCGTACGCCTGTTATCAAAGCGCGGACAGGCGGCTGGATCAATTCGGCCAGAAGCTCTTGGCGGCGGACGGGGAAAAAAAGGAGCTTCCCGAGCCGTTATCATGACGCGATGTACGGATTGAGCAGGAAATGAGATTCACGCTTTTTTCCCGCCTGGTTCTCGGCTACCTGGCGATCTTCATTCTGGTGATGTTCGTCGGCATCTACGCCGTCTACCAGCTCCGGCGCATTCAGGACATCACCCGATCGATGTTGGAGCGCGACCGGCGCATCCTCGATCTGGGAGAGAAGCTGAGCGAGGCGGCGCTTTCTCAGGTGCGCTACGAGAAGAAGTTCTTCATCACTAAAGACTCCGTCATCTACGACGAGCTCAGGCGGTTTCAAAAAGATTTTGAGCGGCTCCTCGACCAGGCGGGGCCGGTCGCGGATGCGCGCGGGAAGGTCTTGTTGAAGAGCGTGAGCGAGGATTATCAGCGCTACCGGGACCTGGTCGGCGAAGAGATCGATCTGATGGTGGACCGCAAAGCCTATGCCGAAGACCGCTACAAGCTGGAAAAAGAAAACTCGGTGGACCGAATCCTCGCGGGGCTGGAAAGGTTGAAAGTGCGAGGCCAACAGCGCAGCGAAGGAA
This sequence comes from Candidatus Binatia bacterium, assembly GCA_036504975.1. Lineage (NCBI taxonomy): Bacteria > Candidatus Binatota > Binatia (SeqCode) > Binatia bacterium. The sequence goes on from DASXUF010000192.1 coordinate 5,026, forward strand.
AGTTGACCGGAGTGGCCGAGGCGGGCGCCGACGCGCACCAGGTGGCGATGATCATCGCGGCCGTGTCCCTCGGTTTGGTGCTCGCTATTTCGCTGCTGATCACCCGAAGCGTGACCCGGCCGCTCTCCGCTTTGAAGGAGCGGACCGGGCAGATCGCGCGCGGCGAGTTCGACGGCAATTTAGAGCTGAGATCCCCTCCGGAGATCGCGGAGCTCGCCAGGGCTTTTAACCTCATGAGCAGCCGGCTGAAGCACCTGGACAACATGAAGTCCGAGTTTTTCGCCACCATGTCGCATGAATTGCGCACGCCCTTGACCTCCATCAAGGAAGGCATCGGGCTGTTGCTGGAAGGCGTGGGCGGGACGGTTACCGACAAGCAGAGAAGGCTTCTCAGGATTCTGGCGGAGGAGAGCGACCGCTTGATCCGTCTGGTCAATTCCTTGCTGGATCTCTCCAAGATGGAAGAAGGGATGATGACCTACAACGTCGAGCCCGCGAGTCTCGCGTCGGTCATTCAAAGAGCGGTGACCGAGATCGGGCCGCTCGCCGAGGCCAAAAGGATCAAGATCGAGGCCAGGGTCGCCAAGCAGATGCCTTTGGTGAAGATGGACCCCGACCGGATTCTCCAGGCGCTCAGGAACCTGGTCGGTAACGCGGTCAAGTTTACGCCCGAAGGCGGGCGGGTGACTTTGTCGGCCGAGCAAAAAAACGGCTCCGTGGCGGTATCGGTGACCGATACCGGTCCGGGAATCTCGGCGGAGGATCTGCCGATGATCTTCGACAAGTACCGGCAGGGAAACTCGAGATCTTCTTATATGCTGAGGGGGACGGGCCTCGGCTTGGCGATCGTGAAGCACATCATTACATCACACGGCGGTCACGTATGGGTGGAAAGCGAAGCTGGCCAGGGCAGCTCGTTCATCTTTGTATTGCCCAGTTGATATTCGTTTGGGTCGGCGGCTGTTCGGTGCCGTCGCGCCCGCCGCCGCCCGACGAGGCGACGCAGGCCGTTTTGCGCGGTCGGCGGCTACTGGCCCAAAACGAGTACGACAATTCCGTCAAGGAGTTTCAGAAGGCTCTTTCTCTCTCCGTCAACAAGCCGCCGGCGGACGACGCCATCTTTCATTTGGGCCTGATCTTCGTCCACGCCGGCAATCCGAAGAGGGACAACCGGACGGCGATGAGCCATTTTACGAGATTGGTGAAGGAGCACCCGCAAAGCCCGTGGGTGGATCAGGCCAAGGCGTGGGTCGGGATGATTCAAATGAATGAAAAGCTCGCGGAGACCTTGGAAAAATCCAAGAAAGTGGATATCGAGATCGAAGAAAAAAGACGACAGAAAGAGAGATAGCAAACATCATGGTAAACGGAAAGATCCTCGTCGTCGACGACGACCACAACCTTCTGGAATTGGCGCGCATGCGGCTCGAGTCGGCGAGCTACGACGTATCCACCGCGTTGACTGAAGAGCAAGCCGTCGAGACGGTGAAAGCCGAGCCGGTCGATCTCTCGATCGTCGACCTGCAGCTCGACCGGCAGGACGGCATATCGCTCATGCAGGAACTGCACGCGATCAACCCGGAAATGCCGGTGATCATTCTGACCGCCTATGGGACCATCGAGAGCGCGGTCGAAGCGATGAAGAAGGGCGCTTACAGCTACCTTACCAAACCGTTCGAATCACGGGAGCTCTTGTTCCAATTGGAAAAAGCCCTGGAGAACCGGCGCCTGAATTCCGAAATCAGGCGGCTTCGCGGGCTGCTGGAGGAACGCTACGGGTTCAACAACATCGTCGCCAAGAGCGAGAAGATGCGGAACGTTTTGGAGCTGGTCTCCCGCAGCGCCAAGACGGATTCCACGATCTACCTCAGCGGCGAGAGCGGCACGGGCAAAGAGCTGATCGCCAAGGCGGTGCATCTGAGCAGCGAGCGCAGAGACCAGATTTTCGTCGCGATCAATTGCGCCGCGCTTCCCGAGGCGCTGCTCGAGAGCGAGCTTTTCGGGCACGAGAGAGGCGCCTTCACCGGCGCCGTGAGGAAGGCCCCCGGTCTATTCACGCAGGCCGACGAAGGAACCTTTTTTCTCGACGAGATCGGCGACATGCCGCTTTCGATTCAAGCGAAGCTCTTGCGCGTCCTGGAAGAGAAAAAATTCTATCCGGTCGGCGGCGAAAAGCCCGTCGCCGTGAACGTGCGGCTGATCGTGGCGACCAACAAAGATCTGGAAGGCGAGGTGAAAAAGGGAAATTTTCGCGAAGATCTGTTCTACCGGATTCACGTCATACCGATTTCTCTGCCGGCCTTAAGGGATCGGAGGGAGGACATCCCGCCGCTGGTCGAGCACTTCCTCGAAAAATTCAACGAGAAGACGAAAAAAGAAGTCAAAGGACTGGCGCCTCAGGCCATGCAGCGGCTGATGCTCTACGATTGGCCCGGTAACGTGCGCGAGCTGGAGCACGTGATCGAATACGCCGTAGCCATGACGCAAACGGATGTCATCACCGAGGACCTGATCCTGCTCCGCACCAAGATGTCCGCCGAAGAGCCGTGGCGGCCGCTCAAACAAGCGAAGGGCGCGTTTGAAAAAAATTATCTGATCCGCCTGCTCGAGTTGAGCGGCGGGAACGTCAGCCAGGCCGCGCGGCTGGCGGGCAAGTACCGCGCCGATTTCTACGATCTCATCAAAAAACACGGACTCAACGTGGAGGACTTCAAGAAATCGAAGTGAGTGTCTGGAAATCGTCTGCGAAAAAAAACCGGTACGGCGTCGCGACGCGTGCCGGTTTTTTTGTCGGAGAAAAAGTTGTGATCGCCGGGGAACCTTTGGTCTTTCGGGTTATTCTCTGATAGCCGCCGCGCGTCTTTGCAGGTAGGCGTTGCGCACCGCGCTGTAAAGATCGACGACCGATTCCTCGACGCGCTGGAAGCGATCGAGGTTAAGAGAGCGCTCGTTGATGCCGTCGGTGACAAAGATGCCGGCACTGGCTCCGAATGGAAGAACCCAGGTAAGCGGGTCGATCAGCGTGTCCACTCCCTTACCGATTCCATCGCGTATGGTCATGGGCGCAGGCACGAGCGGGAGAACCAGATAGGGGCCTGTTTTGGCGCCCCAAACTCCCAACGTCTGGCCGAAGTCCTCGTCGCTTTGCTGAATGCCGAAGCCGTCCTTAGCGACGTCGATGAACCCCGCCAATCCTATGGAGCTGTTCAGGGTAAAGCGAGCGAATTCGCGGCCCGCGCCGTGCCACTTGAGCTGCAAGACGTTATTAACGAAGCGCGGAACTACTCTGATATTGTCAAAAGCGTTGTGCAGACTTCTTTGCACCACGTCGGGAAGCACAAAGTCCCATCCGGTAGCTATCGGCTTGACGATGTATCGGTCCAGCTGGCGGTTAAATCTGAACATCGGCTCGTTAAAGCCTTCCCAGGGGTCTTGTTCGGCTTCGGAGTCCTCGGCGGCAGCGGAGGGTTGGGCTTCTGCCAGGAGGTAAGAGGAGACGCCGTCTGGGTTCACTGAACTGGCTTCGCCGGCGCCCGCGTCGGCGACCAGCGCTTCGGTCGCTGCAATGTTTTCTTCCTCTGCGCCGACGGTCCAGGGGCTGCCGAGAACCAGGGTCGCAGCGGCTAAAAACAGCAACGTCCTCCACGAGCTCAACAACCGACAACGAATCGCCATCTGTTTTTCCTCCTGGTATGCAGCCACAGCCGCTATTTGTACACGAAGTAGCCTTTAGGGTCAAGGTGTTCGGTGGCCGCTGAGGCCGTCTCGCGGCTGGTTTTCCGCCGCCTAAAAGTTTGCAAAACCCTGTCCAATCAGCTATTTTCAAAGCAATATGGATGCTAAACCTGCGCCCAAGATCGTGCTCGGCGTAGCCGGCGGCATCGCCTGTTACAAGGCGGTGGAGCTGGTCCGCCTGCTCGGCCGCGAAGGCTTTTCAGTACAGGTCGTCATGACGCGGGAAGCGATGAATTTTGTCGCGCCACTGACGTTTCAGACCTTGTCAGGCCGTCCCGTGGCGACGGAAATTTTCAGCCTCACCGAGGAATCCGAAATCGGCCACATCAATTTGGCCGATCAGGCCGAAGTTTTCGTCATTGCGCCGGCCACGGCCAACATTATCGGCAAGATCGCAAGCGGCATCGCCGACGATTTGCTCACCACCGTCGTGATGGCGACCCAGGCGCCGGTGCTGATTGCGCCGTCGATGAACGTTCACATGCTGGAGAATCCGATTTTTCAGGAAAACGTCCGCAAGCTCAAACGAGTCGGTTACCATTTCATGGAGCCGGGCGAGGGCTATCTGGCGTGCGGCTACGAAGGCAAAGGACGGCTGCCCGAGCCCGCCGACATCGTCGAAGAGATCCGCGGCCTGTTAAAAAAAAAGGACCTGGCGGGTGAGAGGCTCTTGATCACGGCGGGTCCGAGCCATGAGCCGATCGACCCGGTGCGCTATATCGCCAATCGATCCTCCGGAAAAATGGGCTACGCGCTGGCGCGCGCCGGCCTGAGACGAGGCGCGGAAGTGACGCTCGTCAGCGGGCCGACTTCGTTGTCGCCACCGCCGAGGGCGCGGCTGATTCGAGTCAAGACGGCCGCCGAAATGCGGGAGAATGTTATGCAGGAATTCTCGCGCTCTACGGCCGTCGTCATGGCGGCGGCGGTCGCGGACTACAGTCCGGAGAAGTTTATTCCGCAAAAAGTTAAAAAATCAGACAAGCCGATGCGCCTCGATTTGAAAGCCAATCCGGACATTCTGAAAGAGCTGGGCGCAAGAAAAAACGGGCAACTTCTCATCGGCTTTGCCGCCGAGACGGAGGAGCTGGTCGCCAACGCCAAGAGAAAGCTTCGGGAAAAAAATCTCGACTTCATCGTGGCGAACGATGTGACTTCCGAGACGAGCGGCTTCGAAGCGGACACCAACGCGGCTACCCTATTGGACCGCCAGGGGAACGTCGAGCCGCTGCCGCTCATGACCAAAGAAGAGCTGGCGGACCGGATCTTCGACTTTCTACGCGACTTGCGGAGCGGACGGCGCGAGCGTCCCGCAGGGTAATATTCAACACAACTTTCCGCCGCATCGGATTCACTGACTATGGGCACGCCGCAAGAGCCCCAGCCGGTCAAACTTTTTATCGCCCTGCTGGCCGCTCATGACGATCTGATTCCCCCGGTTGAGAGCGATCTCAGCGCGCTGTTCGGCCCGATCGATTCGGCGAGCGCGATTTTTCCCTGGTCGGTGACCGATTATTACCAGAGCGAAATGGGCCGCGCTCTCCGCCGGCGCTTCATATCTTTCGAGCGGCTGATTTCTCCGGAGGCGCTTGCCGAAATCAAGCACAAGACCCACAAGGTCGAAGACAGTTATCGGCGCGCCGAAGGAACTGGCAGACGGCGTAGAGTGAACATCGACCCGGGCTACGTCGATGCCGGCAAGGTGGTCTTGGCCTCGACCAAAGGCGCCGGTCACCGGATGTATCTCCAGGCGGGAATTTACGGCGAGACGACTCTGCTCTTTTATGAAGGATCGTTTCATCCCTTTCCGTACACCTACCAAGACTATCTTTGGCCCGAGACGATCAAGTTTCTTGCCGATTTGCGCCACCGTTATCTCGGGCAAGTAAAACGTTGATAGTGACTCGTCAACGATGCTAAGATGCTTGCGGTGGAACAAGCCGCTCTGGAATCCGCTGGGCGTCAAGAGTTAAGAAGAATCGTCTCCACGCTGCGCCGCCAGTTGCAGTGGAAAGCGCGCGCCGGAATCCGCGTCTTGCCCAAGGGCCGCCCTGCTGAAAAAAGGCCGACCATAGTTGCGTCCAATTTGCTCGAAGGGTCTGAGAGCGGTCTCTTCTCGGACCATGCCGCCGCCTATGAGGCCAAGTCATTGGAGGAGCTCCGCGCCGCGATCGGCGATTGCCGGCGCTGCAAGCTCTGGCCGGGACGCACCCATCTGGTTTTCGGCGTCGGCAATCCCAACGCCGACGTGATGTTCGTCGGCGAGGGGCCGGGCAGAGACGAGGACTTGAAAGGCGAGCCGTTCGTCGGGCGCGCGGGGCAACTCCTTACGGACATCATCACCAAGGGAATGGGACTGCGAAGAGAGGACGTCTACATCGCCAACGTCGTCAAATGCCGGCCGCCGGAGAACCGCAATCCGGAGCCCGACGAAGTCGAGTCGTGCGAGCCGTTTCTCAAAAAGCAGATCGACCTGGTGCGGCCGAAGATCGTCGTCGCTCTGGGCAAGTTCGCCGTGCAATGCCTGCTGCAAAGCAAGCAGCCGATCTCGCGCCTGCGCGGCAATTGGCACGATTATCACGGCGTCAAGCTCATGCCGACGTTTCATCCGGCTTACCTCTTGCGCAACCCGGGAGATAAAAAACTTGTTTGGGAAGATATTAAAAAAGTCATCCAAGAGCTTAAGGCTGATTAGCGCCGGCTGGTTTCTGATCCTGCTCGCAAGCGGCCTAGCGCCGACGGCGCAGGTGAAAAGCTCTTCGGAGGCCCGCGTCCATCTCATTTCCGTCGACGGAACGATCAATCCCGCGGTCGATGATTTTATCCGCGAAGGCATCGCGCGGGCGCGCCTCGAAGGCGCCAAGGCATTGATCATCCAGCTCGACACTCCCGGCGGGCTCTTGGAGTCCACGCAAACGATCGTCAAAGAGCTCCTGGGGTCGCCGGTCCCGGTCATTGTCTACGTCGCGCCGAGCGGCGCTGGCGCCGCGTCGGCGGGAACGTTTATCACGTTGGCCGCCCACGTCGCAGCCATGGCGCCCGGGACCAACATCGGCGCGGCGCATCCGGTGGCCGGGTCGGGACAAGAGGTCAAGGGCGCGATGGGTGAAAAAATCGAAAACTTCGCGGCCTCATTCGCCGAGACGATTGCGCAAAAGCGCGGGCGCAACGCCGAGTGGGCGATTCAGGCCGTGCGCAAGAGCGTCTCGATCACCGAAAGAGAGGCCTTGAAAAAGAACGTTATCGACATCGTGGCCGCGAACCTCGACGAGCTATTGCGGCAGGCGGATGGAAAAAAGGTCGATGTGGACGGCCGGGAGGTCGTGCTGACCGTTAAAAACGCCCGTATCGATCGATTCGAAATGAGCTTGAAACAAAAGATCCTCGATAAACTATCGCACCCGAATATCGCCTACCTCCTCATGATGGCGGGCATCCTGGGTCTGTACATGGAATTTTCCCATCCGGGAGTGATTTTCCCCGGCGTGGCCGGAACCATCTGCCTCCTTCTGGCGTTCATCTCGCTACAGATTCTTCCCATCAACTACGGCGGTCTTATTCTGATCCTTCTCGGCATCGCGCTGCTGATTGCGGAAGCGTTCGTGCCGAGCTTCGGAGTGCTCGGCGTCGGCGGGGGGATTTCCCTCGTGCTCGGCTCGCTGCTGTTGTTCGACACCGAGAGCTCGGATCTGACCCTGGATCGGTCGATTGCCTTTGCCGCCGCGGGCACGCTCTCCGCCTACATGTTGATCGTCGGGTATTTGGTGTTGGGGACGCAAAAGAAAAAAGCGACGGCGGGTCTGGAAGGGCTGGTGGGAGAAATCGGCGAGGTCAAGGTGGCGCTCAATCCCAGCGGGAAGATTTTCGTTCATGGAGAATATTGGAGCGCGGAGGCCGAGGATCAAGTCGCGGTGGGAGAAAAAGTCCGAGTGGTCGGCTTTGACGGCATGTGTCTCAAGGTGAACAGGCTGTCTCAAGGCCGTCAAGGGAGTTGAGAATGGAGGGTGCGATGCTTGGAGTTGGACCGTTTGCTACGTTCCTGGTGATTGCCGTCGTCCTGCTGATCAGCGGGATTAAAATTGTGAAGGAGTACGAGCGGGCCGTGATTTTCCGGCTCGGGCGCATGGTCGAGCCGCGGGGACCGGGAATCATCTATGTCATCCCGGTCATCGAAAAGATGAGCCGCATGGATCTCCGGGTCATCACTTTGGACATTCCGCCGCAGGACGTGATCACGAGAGACAATGTTTCGATCAAGGTCAACGCGGTCCTCTATTTCAGAGTCCTGGATCCTAACCGGGCGGTGCGCGAGGTGGAGAACTATCTCTTTTCAACGTCTCAGCTCGCGCAGACGACCTTGCGCAGCGTTTGCGGCGAGTGCGCGTTGGACGAGCTGTTGGCGGAGCGCGAAAAGATCAACGCGCACCTGCAGACCATCATCGAACAGCACACCGATCCCTGGGGCATCAAAGTCACGCAAGTGGCGATCAAGCAGATCGATCTGCCCCAGGAGATGCAGCGCGCGATGGCCAAGCAGGCCGAAGCGGAGCGAGAGCGGCGCGCCAAGGTGATCCACGCGGACGGAGAATTTCAGGCCTCGCAGAAGCTCGCGGACGCGGCGGAAGTCATGGGCAAAAGCCCGATGGCCTTGCAGCTTCGTTTTCTTCAGAGCCTGGTCGAGATCGCCTCGGAGAAGAACTCGACCACGATCTTCCCCGTGCCCATCGATCTGCTGGCGCCTTTTATCAAGAAGAGCGAACCTTAGCTGCGAAGAGTTTAAGGGTTGAAGGGTTTCAGAGTTTAAGGGGGTCAAGAATTCTCGCTTGATCCCTATCTTCCTCCTTTCAAGATCTCACATTCCATGGAACTCAAGGAGTTCATGTACGAGCTTCCCCGCTCATTGATCGCGGCCGCTCCCGCGGCCGATCGCGCCGCCGCGCGCCTGATGGTCGTAGACAAGACGAGCGGCGAGATCGGCCACGGTGATTTTTCATCGCTGGGCCGGTTTTTGCGGGCCGGAGACGTCCTCGTTTTGAACGACACGCGGGTTTTCCCCGCGCGCCTTCGCGGCGAGAAGGAAAGCGGAGGAAAAGCCGAGCTGCTGTTGGTCGAGCCGGTTCCCCACTGGCCGAATCTGTGGATCGCCGTCATCGACGCCGCCAAGCCACCCCAGATAGGCGGCAGGATTTTCTTCGCGCCGGAGGCCTACGCGGAAATTATCGGCGCGATGGGCGGGGGCCGATACGGCGTGAAATTCCATTGCCGCGGCGAGCTTAACGAACTGCTCGATCAAGTCGGCGAGCCGCCGATTCCCCCTTACGTCCAGCGCGAGCGCGGCGATGAGCGAGCGGCGCCACTCGATTGGGAGCGCTATCAAACGGTCTACGCGCGGGAGCCGGGCGCCGTGGCCGCGCCGACCGCCGGATTTCATTTTACGCCGGAGCTGCTGGCGGGATTGGAATCCCAAGGCATCGTGACGGCATTCTTGACTCTCCACGTCGGACCGGGCACTTTCACACCGGTGCGGGAGAAGAAGGTGGAGAATCACCGGATGGAAGGCGAGCGCTATGCGCTCGGCCGCGATCAAGCGCAAAAGATCAAGCAGGCGAAGGAGGGCGGCCGCAGGGTCGTCGCCGTCGGCTCCACCAGCACGCGCGCCCTCGAATGGATCGCGCAAAAGAAAGGCGCGGTCGAAGCGGACGAGGGCATCGCGCGTCTGTTTGTCCGCCCGGGCTTTTCGTTTCGCGTGCTCGACGGCCTCGTCACCAACTTTCATCTGCCCGGCTCGACGCCGCTGGTTCTCGTCGCCGCCTTCGC
>DASXUF010000193.1 GCA_036504975.1 Candidatus Binatia bacterium
CCGAGAAACAAAGTTTTTTCGGTCCTGATCGTCGTCAACGATTCTTCTCTTTTCGATTCCCCTGATGATGACGTGATGCAAGGTGCCTGGTGCATCCAATCTCGCTTGCCTGGGCATGCCTCGCCTCCTCCCAAATACAGGGCCGCTACTTATCTCTGCAAGTCAACTTAGTCAAGAACGTCCCCTAGATTCACTAGATTCACAGAAAATGCGGAGGCGAAATGTAGGGGAAAAGATAAAAAGGGCTCAGCCAGTCTCTTTTTTCTTACCCCTAGCCGACCGTTCCTTTTCTTCGCGCCGCAACCCTCTTAGCTCCTGGCGCAACTCGAATAGAGAGCGCCTTTTATAAGATCGCACGTACTCCGGGAAAAAGCGGACTAGCGAAACAATACCAAGCAGCAACAAGCAAGCATCGATGGCTAGTGTCGTTTGGACAGAAAAATTCTGTATCAGGAGCAGGTTAATTATTACAAGCAACAGGAATAGAACCACAGAACGCAATGCTCTGTTGAGGGGCTTATGTTGTTCGCCGGGCAACTGAGCCATCTTCCTCAGTCGTGCAAAACTCTGATAACATGCAAGCAGACCTAAGCCAACAACCAACGACAATAAAAAGATTTGAATCGTCCTCTTTGAAAAATACTCCTCTAGGTAGGACTGTAGGTGAAGGAATGCATAATTGAAACCGACGAAGAAGATAAGCAATACACCTAAAACGGTGATGGCTAATTTTAGGTTCCTACTGGGTGTATCCTTGACCATTGTCTCACGCGTTAATGACCACACTGGTCGTTCGTTCAAGCATTCCGCAGCACATTGAGCCGCGATAGCCGCATAAATCGCTGTCAAGACCCCTGAACCGGCACCAAGAACTGTTCTTGCTGCACTACCAGCAAGCGCAGCATTTACAGGGCTAAGGAACGTCCTAAAAATATTTGTACCTATCGTGTAGCCTCCGCCTATCCGCGTTGTCGTTAAAAGATAGCCACCGAGTGTCCCAGCGAGATTACCGAGTATCAAATTAAGCGGATCATAATCACTTAAACAATTTAGAAAACAGTCGAAAAATGATTTCGGTCGGCCGCCAGGGCATTCGTCTTTGCACAAGCCTAGCGGATCTGTGAAATTTATCGGATTGTTGCCCACGTAGCCATAGAGGTTGTAATCTCCGCTAGCAAATCCAATCGGATCTTCGCTGGTAAAGCGTTGCAAAGTCGGATGGTAGTAGCGGTTACGGTAATAGAAAAGTCCAGTTCCATCATTTTCTCTTCGAGTATATTGGAAGGGATCTCGGCGAAGTCGTCGCGCCGCTGGCGATCGGCGCGTTGCTGACGTACTCGGACTGGCAAACGACGCTTCAAGTCTGGGCACTGCCGGGAATCGTCGTGGGACTTTCCTACGCTTTATTTTGCCCCGAGGCCGAACGCCCGACGCATCGCGAAAAGCGGCTCCAAAAGCTCGTCTGGCAGGACATCGTAAGGAACCGCAACGTCCTGGTCATGTTTTTCGTCTCGGTCTTCCGGACGCTGGGCCAGAGCGGCCTCATGGTTTTTCTGCCGCTCTACCTGACGCTCCAACTGAAGCTCTCGGTCGGCGTCATGGGATTTTATATCTCGACGCTTTTTTTCTTCGCCGGCGTCTCGCCGACCTTTTCCGGCTGGCTCTCGGACCGCATCGGCCGGGTGCGGCTGATCGTCATCGGCTCGGCGCTCGCCGCCTTTGCGGTCATGTCGCTGCCGCATCTGTCTCCGGGAATTCCTCTGGGGATCGGCTGCGCGCTAGTCGGAGGGCTGCTCTGGGCTTTGCGGCCGGTGATTTTCGCCGCCGCGATGGAGCTGGCGCCGCCGGAGCTGTCCGGCACGACGGTGGGATTTCTCTACAGCGGCAACATGGGGTTTTCGTTTTTGGCGCCGCTCTCGGCCGGGCTCATCGCCGACGCTTACGGCCTGCCCGCCGCCGTCACGTTCATCGGAATCTTCCCGCTGCTCGCGAGTCTTGTGCCGCTGGGGTTCCTACGAGGACAAGCAGGTTAGACATCCATACCACGACGCTGGGTCGTACCTTCGGGCCTTCAACTCCGTCTCCGTGTCGGAACGCGTTTTTATAGATTTGGACGGGATGCTCAAAAAGCTCTCAGAGGCGAGGCACGCGATGGTCCGCAAGCGAGGCGTACTATCTTCAGTACGTCGAGCGAAGCGGAGCGAGCGTAACGAAGCATATGAGGCTTTGTGAGCATCCCGCCTAGAGCATTCCGCGGTCGCTGAAGGAGTAGTAGCGGTCATGGCCGATCACGACGTGGTCCAAAACCCGGATGCCCATGACTTCGCCCACCTGCTTCAACCGCCGCGTGATGTCGATGTCTTCCGGGCTAGGCGCCGGATCGCCGCTCGGATGATTGTGGACGAAGATGACAGCGGCGGCGGATTCGCGGATGACCGGATTATAAACTTCGCGCGGATGGACGAGCGAAGCGGTGAGCGAGCCCTCGGAGATTTTCACTTCGCGGATTTTTCGGTTCTTGTTGTTCAGAAGGACGACGTAGAAAATCTCGCGCTTCTCTTTATCCAGCCGCTCGGCGAAGTGGCGGTAAACGTCTTCAGACGAGCGGAGCGCACGTCCCGCTTCCCACTTCTCCCGTCCCAATCGCCGGCCGATCTCCAGCCCGGCTTTTAACTGCGCGCTTTTAGCCGGGCCGATTCCTTTGATCGAGCCGAGGTCGGTGATCGGGGCATTGTCGATGCCTTTGATGCCGCCGAACTGCGTCAGCAGAAGGCGCGCGTGATCGAGCGCGCTCTCGCCGGTGCTGGCGTTACCAGTGCGGAGAAGGATCGCGAGAAGCTCCGCGTCGGTCAGCGCCTCGGCGCCGCGGTCGAGGAGTTTTTCTCTCGGGCGGTCCTCCTCCGGCCATTCCTTGATCGGATATTTGCCGGCCATGATCGACGCCATTTATCATGTCCGGCTGATTTACTCCAGCACTTTCAAAAGGAGTCCCTTGAGGTATTCGCCTTCGGGATGGCGGAGGCTGACGGGGTGGTCCGGCGCGTGGCCGACCCGCTTCACCACTTGAACTCTCCGGCCGGCGTCAACGGCGGCGCCGAAAACGATTTTCTGAAATAGATCGATGGAAACGTGCTGCGAGCAGCAGAAAGTAAGGAGCAGCCCGCCGGGCTCCAGCAGCCGGAGAGCGTGAAGATTTAAGAATTTATATCCGCCCGCCGCGGCCTCCACGTCGCCGCGCCTGGGCGCGAGCGAGGGCGGATCGAGCACGATGATGTCGAAAGTTTCCGTCGAGTTCTTGAGATAGGAGAACGCGTCGGCGCGGAGGAGATCGCCTTCGCCGACGGCGAAGCCGTTGAGCGCGAAATTTTGTCTCGCCAACTCCAGCGCCGGCTTGGACGACTCGACGGAGATCGCCCGCTTCGCTCCGGCCTTCAGCGCATACGCCGCGAAGCCGCCGGTGTAAGCGAATAAGTTGAGAACCGTCATGTCGCGCGCGAGCGACGAGAGCAGCGCGCGGTTGTCTCTCTGGTCCAAAAAGAACCCCGTCTTCTGTCCCTTTCTTACGTCGACGAGAAAACCGATGCCGTTCTCCTGGATTCGGATCAGCTCCGGCGGCTCCTCGCCGGCGAGAACGCCGACCGAAGGCGGAAGTTCCTCCTCGTCTCTGACGCCGCCTTCGCTCCGGTCGTAGATACCTCGCGGCTCAAGCAAACTCGCGAGCGTCTCCACGACGACGGCTTTGAGAGAGTCGATTCCCGCGGTAAAAAACTGGCAGACAAGAAAATCTCCGTAGCGATCGACGGCCAGGCCGGGGAGGAAGTCGCCTTCACCGTTGACCAGGCGATAGCTGTCGGTGGAAGGGGTGAGCAGGCGTTTTCTCAGCGCGGCGGCATGAGAGAGACGGCGGGAAAAAAAAGAGGCGTCGATCTCTTCCTTCTCCCAGGTGAGGACGCGCACCCTGATCTGGGACTTGGGATTGAAAAGACCGCAGGCCAGCCAGTTCCTCTTGTAATCGAAGACATCGGCGATGCCCGCGCGCTCCGACTCCGCTTCAGTGCTTTCGATCGCGCCGGAAAAAATCCACGGATGGCCCCTCATGACAGGAGCCTCTCTGCCTTTTTTGAGAAATATTTTCATTCAGCGATCAGCCGTCAGCGACTAGCCGTCAGCTAAGAAATCAGGTTCTCGGTGTTGGCTGAGAGCTGAAAGCTGATGGCCGATGGCTATTCTTTGCGGATAAACGCGCCGCTCTTGCCGCCGCTTTTTTTGACCAGGCGGATTTCCCCGAGAGTCATCTCGCGATCGGCCGCTTTGCACATGTCGTAGATCGTGAGGCCGGAAACCGCCGCCGCGGTCATCGCCTCCATCTCCACGCCGGTCTTCCCCGTCACCTTCACGACGGCTTCGATCTCCACCCGGGGAGGATTTTGCTCGGGACTCAAAAAGATCTCAACGGAGGTGATATTCAGCGGATGGCACATCGGGATCAACTCGGAAGTTTTTTTAGCCGCCATGATGCCGGCGACGCGCGCGACGGAAAAAACATCGCCCTTCTCCACTTTCTTCTCCATGATAAGAGCGAGCGTCTCGGCGCGCATGAATATCGCACCGCGGGCGGCGGCGACCCTTTCGGTCGCGTCCTTACCGCTCACGTCCACCATGCGGGCTTTTCCTTCGGCGTCGAGGTGCGAGAGTTTGGCCATGGCTTCTCCGATCTCTTCTTCCGCCTACGAACATTTTATGCTACATAAAATCCGTGGAGAAAAAAAGCCATCACAAAGTAATCATCCTCGGTTCTGGCGCCGCGGGTCTAACCGCCGCGATCTACGCCGCGCGCGGGAACCTCGAGCCGGTCGTCATCGAAGGGTCGCAGCCCGGCGGGCAACTTACGATCACGACCGACGTGGAAAACTATCCAGGCTTTCCCAAGGGAATCATGGGCCCCGAGCTCATGGAGGAGTTCAAGAAACAGGCCGAGCGTTTCGGCGCGAAGATGGTCTTCGGCGACGTCACCGCGGTCGATCTCAAACAGAGGCCGTTTCAGATCACGGCGGGAAAAGACGGTTACACTTGCGACGCCTTGATCGTCGCGACCGGCGCGACGGCGAAGCTCCTCGGCCTGGAGTCGGAAAAGAAACTCATGGGCTACGGGGTCTCGGCCTGCGCCACGTGCGACGGATTCTTTTTCAAGGATAAGGATGTCGTCGTCGTGGGCGGCGGCGACACGGCGATGGAGGAGGCTAATTTTCTCACCAAGTATGCGAATAAAGTCGACGTCGTGCACCGCCGGAACGAGCTTCGAGCCTCCAAAATCATGCAGGACCGGGCGAAGAAAAATTCCAAGATCTCTTTTATCTGGGACTCGGCCGTGGATGACATAACCGGCGACCCCAAGGACGGCGGCGTCACGGGCGTTAAGCTCAAGAACTTAAAGACCGGCGCGGTCGTTCATCATGCGGTCGACGGCGTTTTTATCGCCATAGGTCACGAGCCGAACACGAAGCTCTTCGTCGGCCAGTTGGAGATGGACGATCTCGGCTATCTGATCACGCATAACGGGACGGCGACAAAAGTTCCCGGAGTTTTTGCCTGCGGCGACGTGCAGGACCGCGTCTACCGCCAGGCTGTAACGGCCGCCGGCACGGGCTGCATGGCCGCCATCGACGCCGAGCGATTTCTGGAAAGCCGGGAACATTAGTCCACCCTTGTGCTTACCGTACAGTACTCCCGGTCAGGAGCGCGTCCTGAAAATACCTCTCTAGAGGCGGTACCCGCTCTATTGAGGCACGACGACGTCACGCTCTTGTTCGACCTCGACTCTCCCACGCAGGGAGAGCTGGACTTCCTGGAGAAAGAGCTTCGGATTCATCATCTGACTCTGGAAGATATCGTAAAGCAGAACCAGCGCCCCAAGATCGAAGCCTTCGAAGGTTACGTCTATCTTGCCATCCATCCGCTCGTCCGAAAAAATGATCTCGAGATCGAACCCGCCGAGGCGGATCTCCTCTTGGGACGCACCTGGTTTGCGATGGTTCGCTACGGGCAGATACCCGGCGTGACGGATAACCCTCAGTTCGCCGAGCGTCTGAACGTAGCTCTCTGCCGCGGGCCCGACTTTCTCCTCTACACCGTAGTGGACTTGATCGTGGACAGCTACTTTCCGCTGCTCGATCAGGTCGAGGAGGAAATCGACCGCTTGGAAGACCAACTCGTCAAGGAGTCGACCATCGACGAGATGGACAGTCTCCTCACCTTGAAGCGGTCGCTGGTGCATATCCGCCGAGCCGTCGTTCCTCAGCGAGAAGTCTTCAACCAGTTGACGCGCCACGATTTTCCGTTCATTCGTCCCGAATGCGCGGTGTATTTCAGGGACGTCTACGATCACCTGCTCCGCATCACCGACGAGCTCGACAGCTTGCGCGATATTCTGTCGGGCGCGCTGGAGGTCCATCTTGCCGCCGTCTCGAACCAGTTGAACGTCACCATGAAGCGGCTGACGGCGTGGGGCACCATCTTTGTCGTCATTACGGCGATTGCCGGCGTCTACGGCATGAATTTCGAGTACATGCCGGAACTCAAGTGGCGGTATGGATATGTTTTTGCCTTATTACTCATGGTGGCGATCTCAGGCGGGCTCTACATCTACTTCAAGAAAAAGGATTATCTCTAAACGTCTCGTAGCCGCACGCTACTTCAGTTTTTTCCAATCCTTGAGGATCTCCAGAGCCGCCAATCTTCCCGAAGCGCCCATGACGCCGCCGCCGGGATGCGTGCCGGCGCCGCAGAGGTAGAGATTTTTTATCGGCGTGCGGTACTGCGCCCAGCCGCGGACCGGGCGCATGAAGAAGAGCTGATCGAGGGAGAGCTCGCCGTGAAAGATGTTTCCTTCAGTCAAGCCGAATTCCTGCTCCAAATCCCACGGCGTCAACACCTGGCGGTGGAGAATGATATTTTTTATATTGAGCGCGTACTCGCTCAGCGTGTCGATGACGGTATCGCCGAATTCTTCCCGCCGGTCCGGCCAAGTCCCTTCTTTTAGATGATACGGCGCGTACTGCACAAAGATCGACATGACGTGTTTTCCCGGCGGCGCTATCGTCGGATCGATCGTCGAAGGGATGACGATGTCCATGTAGGGACGCCGGGAGAAGCCGCCGTACTTGGCGTCGTCGTAGGCTCGCTCCAGATAATCGATCGACGGGCTGATCGAGACGGCGCCGCGAAGGTGCGGGCCGTCTCCCGGAAGCGCGGTAAAATTCGGCAGCGCATCTAATGCGAGATTCACCTTGCCGGAGGAGCCGCGCATTCTGATTTGCCCGACGCGCCGGACAAAATCCGGATCGAGCGCGGATGGCTCCACCAACTTCAAAAACGTTCGCTTGGGATCTACCGCAGACGTGACGACGCGGCCCTGAATCTCCTCGCCGTTCTCCAGCGCGACTCCCGACGCCCGTTCATTCTTGACGAGGACGCGGGCGACCGCAGCATTCGTGCGAATCTCCGCGCCGTGATTTTCCGCGGCTCGTGCCAGTGCGCCGCTCACGCTGCCCATGCCGCCGCGCGGCCATCCCCACGAGCGAAAAACGGCGTCGATCTCGCCCATATAATGATGCAGCAGCACGTAGGCGGTGCCGGGAGAGCGCGGGCCGAGGAAGGTGCCGATGATCCCGCTCGCCGACATGGTGGCCTTCAGCGCCTCGGTCTCGAACCATTCGTCGAGATAGTCGGCCGAGCTCATCGACATGAGCTTCGTAAGCTCGTAGGGCAAATCCGCGCCGAGCTTGCGAAAGTGGCGGTACATCCCGAGAAGCTTCAGTAGCTCACGGGGATTCAAGGAATTAGGATCGGGCGGCACCATGGAGAGCAGAGGCTTTACGGCCATCGCCATCCGGTGCATGAGCTTGCCGAATTGATCGTAAGCCTCCGGGTCGGTGGACGAGTGGCGCATGATTTCGCGGCGGGTCTTGTCGTGATCGCCCCAGCGAGCCAGATAATTGCCGTCCGGGAGCGGCGTGAAGGTCGAGTCGAGCGGGATGACTTCCAGGCCGAATTTCGCCAGATCCAATTCCCGGATCACCTCAGGGCGCAAAAGGCTTACGACGTAAGAGCAGACCGAGTACTTGAAACCGGGGTGAATCTCTTCGGTAACGGCGGCGCCGCCGATCACGTGCCGGCGTTCGAGCACCAAGACGGTCTTGCCCGCTTTCGCAAGATAAGCCGCATGCGTGAGGCCGTTGTGCCCCGCGCCGATGATGATGACGTCGTAACTCTTGGACATGTTGGCCATCCTTGCTTAGGCAATCATAATTTGTAATTTTGTCACCGAAGTCAACGACAATGCCCATCGGAACGCCTTTTCACTCGCGGACCTCTGTATTGTGCGTCAGCCACAACTGGCGCGTCTGGTCCGGTTACCTCGCGGCAAGCTCGTACGAAGTCCTCCACGATCACGAGTATCACGCCATCAGAAATTCCGCGGCGCTGATCGATATATCTCCGCTCTATAAATACGACGTGAGCGGCAATGACGCGCTCAAGCTCGTCGATCGCGTCGCGACCAGGAGCGCGCAGAAATGCGCGCTCCATCAGGCGATGTACACCTGCCTCTGCGATGAAGAAGGGAAAGTCATTCAAGACGGCACGGTGTTCCGCTTGGAAGAGAGCCGCTTTCGCTTTCACCTGGCCGAGCCGAGTCTCCGCTGGCTCCGGATGAACGCCGCCGGCATGGACGTAAATATTGAGGACGTTTCCGAGCAGATTGCGGCGGTGGCGCTTCAGGGGCCCACTTCGCGCGAGATATTGAGACGCGCGTCGAACGGCGGCGTCGAGCGGCTTAAATTTTTTCGTTTTGCGTTCGCCGAGGTGGGAGGAATTCAAACCATGATCTCGCGCACGGGCTACACCGGCGATCTGGGCTACGAGATCTGGGTTCCGGCGGCTCGGGCGGAGGAGCTTTGGG
Source organism: Candidatus Binatia bacterium (assembly GCA_036504975.1). NCBI lineage: Bacteria > Candidatus Binatota > Binatia (SeqCode) > Binatia bacterium. The sequence goes on from DASXUF010000193.1 coordinate 8,960, forward strand.
ATCTTCTGATGGAAACCGGCAAAGCGCATGGAATCACGCCGGCAGGGATGCTGGCGCTGGATATGGCGCGTCTGGAGGCCGGTTTCATACTGCTGGAAGTGGATTATACGAGCGCGGAAAAGGCGTTGATCCCCGCGCAAAAATATTCTCCGTTCGAGATCGGCTTGGGTTGGACGGTGAGTTTGGACAAAGAGAACTTCGTCGGACGGAAGGCGCTGCTGGAAGAGAAACGGGGCGGCCCCTCCAGGCAACTCGTCGGGCTGGAAGTTGATTGGAACGACTACGAGAGACTTTATCAAAAAGCCGGTCTAGCGGCCCATCTGCCGGCCAGTGCATGGAGGGGGGGTGTCCCGGTCTATCGCGACGGGAGGCAGGTCGGGCAGGCGACGACCGGCGGCTGGTCGCCGACGATAAAGAAATACATCGCGTTGGCGACCGTGCAAAGCAAGTTCTCCCGGCCCGGAACGGATCTCTTCATGGAAACGACGGTGGAGTATGCGAGAGAGACGGTGCGCGCTCGCGTCGTGAAGCTTCCTTTCTTCGACCCGCCGCGCAAAAGGAACTAGGGAGCCTATGAAATTTTGAAGTACACACGCAAGTGTGACGTTGAACGATGCCGATCCTTTAGACTCTCATTGTACTTGCGGCAAAGTTCATGTCCTTTGCGCCGTATGTACCCTGGACGCGCTCTTCCTTTTTCGGATTTCACCACGATCGACCGACCACATTCGCAAATACGAGATGAAAACATAAAAATCAGTTCCAGGTCCTTTTAGTAAGACAACCTTCCCTCCCTCAATTTCCCTATCTTTGCACGCTAAGTCTGAAAAAAAGGCACCGAATTCGGTGCCTTTTTTTCAGAGCTTATCATCCGGCGCTAAAACATTATGAATTACTTTGTCACCTTAATTGTCTTGGCCTGGCCGCCATCATGATCCACGGTGACGTTTTGCCCTGCTTTCAAGTCACCGCGGCCTCCGACGCCCTCGATCTTAGTGCGGCTGCCGCTGATCGAAACCTTCACTTCCTTGCCGCCGGGTCCCGCGACGGTGATTTCTCGGCCGTCATCACCGACCTTCGTAATTTTTCCCTTTAGTTCCTCAGCAAGGACGGAACCCGCAAGAGAAAGGCTAACGATAATGGCTGCTGCCCAAATGCTCATCGATCGACGCAACATTTAATTCACCCCCCTCCTAATTGGAATTTGGTACGACTATGGTCTTAGATATTATGCAGCTCAGCAATTGTCAAGACCTTAGTCGTAGGTTAGGCTTGGTATCGACTTCACAGACTCAGCACGCCGTTCACCACGCCCTGGCAGACCTTGGCCATGAATTCCAGATCGAGCGTGTCGATCGTGTCGGATGACGTGTGATAGTGCGGATTGCGCATGAAGGCGGTGTCCGTAAGGAGCAGCGCCGGATAGCCGAGATCCCAAAAAGGAGCGTGGTCGCTGAGACGCACCTGAGGCACGAGGAAACCGCTGCCCAGAACCGTTAGCGTCTCGACCGGCAGTCCGGCGATCTGCCGCATCGCGCCGGCGAAGCTCTTCAGCAGTGAAGCGGACCGCCAGTTACCAATGATGCCGATGAAGTCGCCGCGCTCAGGATAAAACCAGCCGAGGCCCGCCGGATATTTTTGGCTGCCGGGCCGTGAGTCGGTGTATCCCAGCATTTCGAGCGAGACCATGGCCGCCACTCTTAGCCCGTGAGATTTGAGCCTCTTGGCGAAATGCGTGCTGCCGATCATGTTGAGCTCTTCCAGGTTGAAAGCGCAATAGACGACGGGATTGCGGAGCTTTTGCCCCGAGAGAACGCGCGCCGCTTCCAACAGGACGGCGACACCGCTGGCGTTATCGTCCGCTCCCGGCGAGCCCGGCACGGAATCGAAATGGGCGCCGAGGATGACGAGCGGCGCGCCGGGCGCGCTCCCAGCGCGCGCGATGATGTTGCGGTAAGGCTTTGCGGAATAGATAAAACGGTCGCTTTCGACGTCCAGGCCGAGGTTCTTAAATTCCTTTTCGATGTAATCTTCGACCGCTGCCAGGCGGCGCGGGTTGCTCGAAGGGCTGCGCTCGCCGACGATCTGCTCCAGGCGTTTTTTAAGCGCCGCCGCGCTCGTTCTTGGAATTGCGACGGTCATGCATCGGCCGGCCGGACGGCGATGCCTCGCTCGGCGAGGAAGCGCTTGCATTCGGCGATCGTGTATTCGCGATAGTGAAAAATCGAGGCGGCGAGAGCGGCGCTGGCTTTGCCCAGCGTCAGGCCTTCGTAGATGTGGTCGAGATTGCCGACCCCGCCGGAGGCGATCACCGGGATCCGCACTCTCTCGGAGACGGCGCGGGTGAGATCGAGATCGTATCCGTCCCGAGTGCCGTCGCGGTCCATGCTGGTGAGAAGTATCTCTCCCGCGCCGTAGCCGGCCATCCTTTCCGCCCATTCGCAGGCGTCGATCCCCGTCGGCTTTCTTCCGCCGTGGGTGAAAACCGCCCAGCCGTTGGCGGCGCGCTTGGCGTCGATCGCGACGACGACGCATTGGCTGCCGAAAGTTTCGGCCGCCTCGCGGACGAATTCCGACCGCGCGACGGCGCCGGTATTGATCGAGACCTTGTCCGCGCCGGCGCGCAAAAGGTTGCGAATGTCCTCCAACCGGTTGATGCCGCCACCGACCGTAAGAGGCATAAAAACCTGGTCGGCCGTGCGCGCGACGACGTCGAGAATTATCGCGCGGTTCTCGTGCGACGCGGTAATGTCCAGGAAGCAGAGCTCATCCGCGCCTTCGCGATCATAGATTCGGGCAATCTCCACCGGATCGCCGGCGTCGCGCAGGCCGAGAAATTTGACTCCTTTGACGACGCGGCCTTGATTAACGTCGAGACACGGGATGATTCTCCTGGCGAGCATAAGCTACACTTTAGCCGAGACTTTGTGCTCTCTCAAGGTATGCTAAAGGTGCTCATTCCTTAAAGATGTATCGCCGAATGTCCGAAAATAAAATCGGCGCGAAATGCTGTGGCTTGCGAGGAAACATCTTGCCTCATGCCAACGGACAAAAATTTAGCACTTGTTCGCCGAGGCCAGGGAATATGACTTTTTTTGGCAATTATGTCGGACTTGACACCAACCTCCGGAATTGCTATATTGCGCTTATGAAAACAACAAAACCCTCGATGACGCTGTCTCAGATGATGGTACGCTTCTCGACTGAGGAGAAGTGTAAGACTTTCCTCCGAGACCTGCGCTGGCCTAACGGAGTTCAGTGTCCGCGCTGCAACAGTGAAAAAGTGTACACGCTTAAAGCGCGTCCGTTTCACTGGGTCTGCAAGAATAAAGATTGTGGCGGAAAAAACGGCTATCGTTTCTCCGTCATTACCAGGACGGTTTTCGAGAACACAAATTATCCGCTTCGGACTTGGTTCCAAGTCATCTACTTGATGACTCAGAGCAAAAAGGGAATCAGCGCCTTGCAGATTCACCGGCAGATCGGAAGCGGCGATTATAGAACCGCCTGGTATATGTGCCACAGAATCAGAGCGGCAATGCAGGATAAAGATTTCGCCTTGCTCATGGGTGAAGTTGAAGTAGATGAAACTTACATCGGAGGCAAAGACAGCAACCGCCATTGGGATAAAAAGCACCACGCAAAGGGCGGCAGCGATAAGCTCCCTGTTATTGGCGCTATCTCTCGCAAAGGCAACGTTGTTTGCCAGATGATTGAGGAAGCCGATAAGCACACACTTGCGGGCTTCGTTCAGAATACTATCAGCGGGAGCGTGTCTCTCTTGGCTACGGATGAAGCAGCGGGATACGGCGGGCTGCGTAAAGCCGGTTTCGAGCATGATACTGTGAACCATCGAAGACAGGAATATGTGCGCGGCAATGTTCACACTCAAAATATTGATAACTTCTGGAGCTTGCTCAAGCGCGGAGTGATCGGAACATACCACAAGGTGAGCAAGGATTATTTGCCGCTCTATCTTGCGGAATTTCAGTACAGACATAACAATAGGGACAATCCCGACATCTTCACCGATGTCGTAGCAGGATGCTGAGGACGACTCCCTGGCGGCGCTCTCAGCAGAAAGAAAAGGCCAGAAGGATGCAGACTGACAAGGGCGGGCAATACCGCTTGCCCTTTCGTGGGGAACTATGGCAAACAAAGCGAAGCCGGTATCGCTATTCCCGTTGACGTTCGATGAAGCTCTTAAAGCCATTATTCGAGTCGATCCGGAGAAAGTGGGCATTACTAGTAAGCGACATAAGAAAGCTTTTAGAAAAAACGCGCGTAAACCGAAAGCAAAATAAGGCATCCAGTAATTACTCCACTGAACCACCCAATACTCCAAAGCCAGATCATCCCGGATTCGAGACCTCGACCACTTCCCCATCCGCTAAAGATGAAGAGTGGCAAAAGAAACAAGAGCGATTTTGGGAACGGCAAATATGTTGTGCCAAAGTTCTTAACTGGATCACTATTTTTGGAACTGTTGCTGCGTTTGGTGGGCTCTATATTCTTCACGGGACGCTGCAAGTCAGCGAAAGAGCTGCTGACGCCGCTAAAGAGGCCGCCGATGCTGCCGCTGCTTCGACTGCCCCATGGATTGTCGCTGACATCGCAGAGTACCGAGGAGTGGTAAGTAACGAAGCGGTATTCTACGTTGTTCTTAAAAACGTAGGGAGACTTCCCGCACTTGAGGCCTCTGCGGGTTGGGAAATTACCGTTGTCCCCATGGATGAGTTGCCCACATATAAGGCTTGGGCGTGCCCGAAGGCGGGGCCTAGCCCTGCAATTGTTCCAGTGGAGAAACCTTGGAAAATTTACATCTCCAAACCGCTTAACACACTTCAAATGAAGATGCTCGCCAGCAGGACTGGTCGCATATTTCTGCATGGGTGCGCTACGTATCGGGATGTCCTCACCACACGAGACAGAATAACTGAGCTCGCTTTTTTCTACCCCCTCGGAATGTGGGAAGACCAAAGTATGAGCATTGATCCCCGCCACACTCGAATGAAATAAGATTCCTAGAATTACAAATACGCCAGCCTGTCTCAATCTAGATAACAAGTCCCACTCCCAGGTGTCAAGTCTAACATAATTACCCTTTTTTTCCGCTTGACAAGTGGGTGCAGCCTAAAGTATAGGGCTTAAGTCGTAGCTAAATGTAGGACCTAAAGCTTATAACGACTTCAAACGAACGGAGGCTAAAATGAAAAGTCTGCTATCAGTGAGTGGCCTAGTGGTTTTGCTTTATACAATCTTTGCGCTTTCATCTTGCGCGACGCAACAAGAAGAAGCGAAGGCTCCGGCGAAGCCGGCGACGGCCGAAGCCAAAAAGGCTCCGCCCGCAGAGAAGGCCCCAGCTCCGGCAAAAGCGGAAGCAAAGGCTCCGGCCAAAGCGGAGACCAAGGCCGAGGCGAAAGCCGAAACAAAGACCGAAGCGAAGGCCAAGGCTGAAAAGACAAAAGGGGATGTAGGACTGCTGGACACGGAGAAGAACTACTTGATCCTGGTCACCAAGGAAGGCAAGCTGATCACCTTGGACTTCGACCAAAAGACGAAGGCGACGATGCTGGAGTCAAAACCCGCCAAGATGAGTGACGTTGGTCTCGGCTCAGCGGCGGAAGTGGAATATGAAACCAAAGGTGATAAAAAGATCGTGACCAAGATGGAGTTTCGGCCTGTCAAGGGCGGAGATTAATAGCCGGCGTCGGTTCTGAGCGCAGGCACAGGTCCCCTTCGGGACCTGTGCCTGCGCTTTCCGTGGTGCTGACCTCGAAAGGAACTCTTAAAACTCTGCTTTGCAACCGACTCATCTTTCATATTTCTACTGTTGTATCGGTATAGTGAAAGAGATTTTAGTTCCCTTACCCGGGGATGTTTGAATATCGAGTTTGCCGCCTAGCTTAGCAGTTCTTTCTTCCATCGTTCCCAGTCCCAGCCTTCCATTCTCCGTTACTAGAGCAGGCTCAAAACCTATGCCGTCGTCTTCCACAGATCCGGAAATCTCCTCCTCCGTTTCTTTCAATAGCACCACGGCTCGGGAAGCCTGAGAATGGCGTGCAATGTTAATCAAGCCTTCTCTTAGCACATAGTAAATCTCCTGCTCCACCTTAGGGGATAGGTCGAGATCCACAGGTTCAGTTTCCAATATGGCATGGATTCCCAAGCCGTCACGCAAAAAGGTCATCTCTTCTTTTAATCGTTCGGGTAATGTTCCGGGGACGATCGGTGGAATTTCTTTTCCGGACAGAAATTGGCGTATTTCCGCTATTGAATTCGTTGTTATGCCCTCCATGAGCTGGAGCTCGCGGGCCAGTTCATCGGGTGCTGTGGTGAGGTGTTTGCGGCAAGCTTCGAGACGAAAAGATAGGGTAGCGAGCACCTGGAGCAGACGATCGTGGAGCTCGCGGGCGATTCTACGTCTTTCTTCCTTCGCTGCCGCATCGCCGGCAGTCTTATACAAGGCCATCAGCTTTTGATTCTGTTTTTGCTCAAATTCGCTTAAAAACCCGAATATATATGCGAGCACTAACAGGTAGATGCTGCGGATTACGAAGATATCGATAGCGATTGACTGAAGCGAAAGCGGAGAAAAGCGAATGAATCCATAGAATGCGATCCCCATGACTGCCACGCCGAACCCGCCTTTGATACCGTAACGAGAACTAGCCGTGACTACAGGGAAGAAATAATAGACGAAAAACGGAGTTGGAGAAGGGCCGGTGGAAAAAACGATGAGAGAGACCCAGAGCAAATCCAGACCGGTCGTGACCAGAGCCAGTTTGGCGACAGGGACGGCCTCCGTTCTCAGCAGGTAGAGGAGCAGCAGCGAGTAAAGGGAAAAGGAAGCCAGAGAGACTTGGGAAAGGAGCGGAAAGTGCGCGATTCTTTCAGGGTTAAGCTGAACAACCAAGACAGCGGCGACTGAGAAGCCCAATCGGAGCCACGCCAAGGTTTTTTCTTTCTGGAGCAGCCAATGATCTTGCGGATTCATTGTGGTTGCCGATAAGTGCCGCGCCTACGATCGATTGAAATCACCTGCCGGAAGCTTTATTTTTTATAATTCCGCTTGTCGGCCATAGGTCCATGGGGCGGTTCATGATCAGCAGCGCGGCCTTGAAGCGATTGTTGACCTTGAGCTTGTCGAAAATGTTCGTCAGGTGAGTCTTCACAGTTTTTTCGCTGATAAAAATTTTCTTGCCGATCTCCTCATTGGTCAAGCCCTCGGCGACGAGATGAAGAATTTCCAGCTCTCGTTTCGTCAACGTGTTGATAGACTTAGGAGCTTGTACGCTGACGGCGGCTCCATGTTGGGCTTGAGCGATCTCCTCGAATGCTTCCGCCGATGGCGTCTCCTTGTCGATCCAAAGACCCCCGCCGTGCGCGGTTTTGATTGCCTGCAATAACGTGGATGAGGAAACCCCTTTCATGACGTATCCTTTAGCTCCACCTTTAGCCGCATTGAGAATATTCTCGTCTTCTGAATAGGCGGTGAGGATGATTACTTTTGTGGAAGGATTTCTTTCGTTCACATCCAGTAGCGTTTGGACCACGTCGCCCTTGGGCATTTTGAGGTCCAGGAGCAAAACATCAGGTTTCGTGCGTTCCACCACTTTCGCGATCTCGTCGCCGCGAGAGGCCTCTCCCACGACGAGCACATCTCTTTCCAACGATAGAATCCGCCTGAGCCCTTCCCGGAAAAGCGCGTGGTCGTCCGCTAACACGACTTTGATAGGTCCCATTTTCTAAGCCTCGAAACCGACCGTAAAATACCTGATTTTCTAGCTCAAGCCAAGTTTCCGGACTATTGCACAATTTACGACGAACAGCTACGACTCAAGTCCTACATTGATTTCAAAAGCGCTAGGTACGCGTAGAAAAATCCTACCTAAAGAGTATTGCGAAAGTGGTCCCCTGTCGATTAGCTTCTACGCACAGTAATTTAATCTTCATCCATGATTTGATCATATTATAAGGAGGATCGTCGATCCATGAGAAGCAATTGGCTGTTGTTGATAATTTCATCCATTTCATTGTCTCTGGTTCTTGGCGCGCCGGCATCGGGCCAAGAAAAGAAGGAAGAAAAGAAAGAAGAAAAAAAGGAAGAGAAGGCAAAGGCCGAGAAGGCGAAGGGCGATGTGGGGCTGCTCGATAGCGAGAAGAACTATATGATTCTCGTCACCAAGGAAGGCAAGCTGATCACGCTGGACTTCGATCAAAAAACTAAGGTGACGATGCTGGAGGAGAAGCCCGTTAAGATGAACGAAGTTGGGCTGGGCTCTGCGGCGGATGTCGAGTTTGTTCCTCAGGGTGAGAAAAAAGTCGTCACCAAGATGGAGTTTAGACCCGCCAAGGGCGGCGATTAATTATCCTACTGTCTCGACCAAAGCTGGGCAGGTTCGGTTCTGAGCCGAACCTGCCCAGCTTTCACTCTGGTTCAATAGTTCCAATCTTCCAGGTATAATCGGTGCCGGTCGCTAATAGCCGTAGAGCACTGCGGCAGGCGTCTCAGCACAGAAGCGCAATAACAAAATCCAGAACGTTCGTTCCCGTTGGGCCAGGGCAAAAAAGGTCGCCCAGGGGTTCGAAGAAATGATACGAATCGTTTTCGCGGAGCGCGCGATATGGATTGAGCCCAAGCTTTCGCGCGCGCGCGAAAGTCTCGCCGTCAACAAACGCTCCCGCGGCGTCCGTAGGCCCGTCGCTCCCGTCACTGGCGGCGCTCAGCAGAGAGATTCCACGGCATCCGCTAAGCTCCAGCGCGCTCGCGAGCGCGAATTCCTGGTTTCTTCCACCCAATCCCTTTCCTTTTACCTTGACGGTTGTCTCGCCCCCCAGTAAAAAACAGAGGGGCCGTCGCCCCGAGTTTTTTTTCCTCAACATCGATTTCAATTTCCGGCAGATCTCCCGCGCCTTGCTTTGAGCGTCCCCGCTCAGCTCGGCGGTGAGGATCTTCGCCGAAAAGCCAAGAGACTCCGCTTTCTTCTTTGCCGCCAAGAGGGAATCTTGGTTGTTCGCGATCACGATATAGGGGCTTCGGCTCGAAAGTAAACTTCCGGGTTTCAACGTCTCTGGGGTCTCGCCGCGAATCCCACGCAGCAGATGATTTTTAACCGCGCGGGGAATTTTGTTCGTGAGGCTGTGTATTTCCAGGATCCCCCACGCCTTATTGAATGTCGTAGTGTCGTGAAAACTGGGCGCGGAGCCGATTGCAGCCGGATCGTCGCCGATCACATCGGATACCGCGAGCGTGAGGACCCTGGCCGGATAGGCGGCGCGGAGGAGCCCGCCCGCCTTGACTGCGGAAATATGTTTTCGGACGCAGTTCATCTCCCGAATGTTCATGCCGCTTTTCAAAAGTAGGGCGGTGGCCGCCCGCTTGTCCTTCAGCGTGATGCCACTAGCGGGTTGTACAAGAAGCGACGAGGCGCCTCCCATGAGAAAGACGACGACGCAGTCGTTGCAGTCTGCGCGGCCGAGCATCTCGAGGCAGCGTTTGGTTGCGCTCAAACCTCTATGATCAGGCAGCGGATGTCCGGCGGCCAAGATGGCGATGCGTTTGAATCTCTCCCGGCCAATCCGGTCTCTGACGATAAAGATTCCTTGCTCCAGTCTGTCGCCGAGCAGCCTCTGCCAAAACCGCGCCGACTTGTCGGCGCCTTTTCCGACGCCCACTACGTAAACTTTGCCGGTCAGCGGAAAGCGGGATCGGCTGCGCGCGGTCTCGATCACGAGGGCATTGCCGGAAATCTCGACTCGTTTTTTTAGCAGGACGGAAGGCTTGGCCGCGCTTACGGCCGCCTCGTAGATTGTTTGAAGGAACTGCCGGTCACGCCGCTGCCCTAAATTCCATGGACCTTGCTTCCCTGGGCGCGTTTCCTTTATATTGGCCATGCCCGATTTCCCGGGAGATTATGAGCGACAACGAGTTCCTTCCTCAAGAAGGCCCCAAAGGGTTTATCAACGTCTGGAAAAGAATCATCATGGACCCTCAGGACTTCTATCGGGAGATGCCGTCAACGGGCGGGTTCGACAAGCCGCTCATATTTTTAGGCATTTGCGCGGCGATTTATCTCGTCTTGCGAATCCTCGTGGCGGAAACCATGATCCTGGCGATGGTTTCTTTTTTCCTCGTCGTGCTCGCCTACGTTCTCGGGCCGGGCATTCTGATGCTCGTCGCCCAGACGTTGTTCCAGGGGGAAGGCGACTATGAAGGGACGGTCAGGGTTTGCGCTTACGCCGGCGCTTGTCTGGTGCTGGCATGGATACCGTACCTGGGAGTTCTCGCCTTCGTCTACGCCTGCTATCTTATTTTTCTCGGAACGGGAAAGGTCCACAACCTGGATCCGACCCGGTCGACTTTGACGGTCCTGGTTTCGGTCCCGGTAACGTGGCTCGTGCTGATGTTCGTCTTGGGAAAAAGAGTTCTGCAGTATATCTTCTGAACCGGCTAGAAAACATCCTCTTCGGTATCCGTGATCGCGAGCTTGCGATAGCTTCTCTCGTCTTCGAACTTTCTCTGCATCTTGCTCTCGCGTTCCGTTTCTTCCTGGCAGCGCACGCACAGCCGGGTGAAAGGTAGGACTTGCAGCCGTCCCAGGCGGATTTCGCCCTCGCAGTTCTCGCAGCCGCACTCGCAAATGCCGTAGGACTTATCTTTGATCCGCTGGAGCGCCTCGTCGATGGCGAGGGTTTTCTCCCGTTCACGATCGGTCAGGATGAAATTGATCTCGCGGTCGCGTTCGTCGCTCGCGAGATCGTAAGTGTCCCGCCCCTCGTCCTTGCTCCCCTCGGTCTCCGTCTTGACGCGGTCCTGGATTTCCCGGAGAAGCTGCTTCTTCATGTCCAGGAGCGTCTCTTCGGCTTTTTTGAGAAACTCTTTCCTGAGTTTCTTGTCCTGGGCCGCATTGGGTTTGGTTTTAGCTAGTCTAGCCATGTGTGATCTCGCCGATTAAGTCGTAATCCAGAGCCTGGGTTATCTTTACGTCTACAAAGTCCCCGGGACGAGTTTCTCTTGGTCCATCCGCCTGCCGGCGCTCGATATAGACAACCCCATCGACTTCAGGCGCGTGGGCCTGCGTGCGCCCCACGAGCCTTCCGTCCCTACCGTCAAGGCTGTCAATCATAACGCGCGAAGCGGTGCTGATCAAGGCCTCATTCTTTTTTCTTGAAATTTCCGCTTGAAGCTCCATCAGCTCCTGCCAGCGCTGTTCCTTTACGTCTTCTGGAACCTGCCGGTCCATCCGGGCCGCGGCGGTCCCTTCTTCGATCGAATATTTGAAAATACCGAGACGGTCGAACTCAGCCTCTTCGACGAAATCGAGCAGCTCGCGGAAATCGTCGTCGGTCTCTCCCGGAAAGCCGACGATAAGCGACGTCCGGAGCGTGATCTTCGGAATAGCGTCGCGGAGTTTCGCGATCGCCTCGCGCACGGCGCTGCCGCTCTTGCCGCGGCGCATTCGGGTCAGGATGCGGCGGGTAACGTGCTGGAAGGGGATGTCCACATATTTGCAAATCTTCTCGCTCTCGCGGATCAAGTCGAGCAGGCCGTCGTCGAGATAATTGGGATAGGCGTAGAGGAGGCGTATCCATTCGACGCCGCCGCCGATGGAGTCGAGCTCCCGGAGCAAGCCGTAGAGCGTCGTGCCGTCGTGGCGGTCGCGGCCGTAGGCGGTCAGGTCCTGAGCGATGAGATTGATTTCTTTGACTCCATCCCGCCCGAGAGCTATCGCTTCATTCACGATCGAATCGATCGGACGGCTGCGATGGGGCCCGCGAAGCTCGGGGATGATGCAAAACGCGCACTTGTGATCGCAGCCTTCGGAGGCTTTGACGAAGGCCGTATGCGATGGAGTCGCGCGCAGTCTCGGCGTGGCGTGGTCGTACAGGTAACTCGGAAGGCCGACGTAGAGCCGCTTCTTGTTCGACCGGTGCGACTGCAAGATCTCCGCGATTCTCGGAACCTCTCCGGTGCCGATGAAAAGATCCACCTCCGGGAGTTCCCTCGCCAGATCGTCGGCGTACCTTTGCGGCAGGCAGCCGGCGACGACCAGCGTCTTTAGGCTGCCCGTTTCCTTCAAACGTGCGACTTCCAGAATGGCGTCGATCGATTCCTCTTTGGCGGCGTCGATGAAGCTGCACGTGTTGACCAAAACGATGTCCGCCTGCCCGGCCTCCGGAACGACCTCGTACTCGGCCTGGCGCAGCACGCCGGCCATGACCTCCGTATCGACGAGATTCCGGGCGCAGCCCAGGCTGACGATGTTGACTTTCTCCGCCACTATCTTGCCCCCATATCGACGACGTCGACGCCCTTCGGAACTTGAAGCTTGAAGACCGCGTCGTTGAGTCCCACGCCCCGGCGCATGTTGGAAAAGCGGACCGTGGTCAAATTTCCCGCCGGATCGCGGATGCGCGCCCAACCGATCGCAAAAGTCTGGCGGTCGACGCCGAGCACGACCTCGTCCACGCCCTTCGACCCGTCTTTGGGACCGAGCTGCAAAACGTACAGTCCACCCTCCTCGCCTTTGGCGGTCACCTTGAAATCCCGTTTGAGGTTGCCGATGCCGAGCAGGAACGTGAGGGGAACATCCGAGCGGAATGCGCTCTTCAGCGGGCTTTTCAGGACCTGTCCCTGGTCCGGCTGATAAAAGTATATGTTCTGACCGTCGGCGAGAACCCATTGGTCCTTGGGCTCTTCGTAGCGCCAGAGCATCTTTCCCGGACGTTTGAAATAAACCTTCCCCCAGGCCTTCAGAGTGCGGTTGATCGTCTTGAGCTCCGTCTCCTGGCGAAAATCGGCCGTGAAGTCGGCCGCTGAATCGTAGCTCTTTTGCAGCGCATCGACGATCTGGTCTTCGTTTTTGCCTTCTTCCGCGGCGAAGCTGTAAACGGGTGCCGTACACGTCAGAAGCGACATCGCGGCGGCCAGTGCTCTCCGTTTAAGTTTCGATTTTGCGCGCATAGACTTCGCGTGGCTTGGCGCCGTCGGCCGGGCCGACCACTCCATCCCGTTCCATTTGTTCTATCATACGTGCGGCGCGATTATAACCCACGCGGAGCCTGCGTTGAATCATCGAGATCGAGGCCTGCTGCGTCTCGGTCACCAGCTCGACCGCGCTGTCGTACATCTCGTCGTATTCGTCCTCGCCGTCGGCCGACTCGATCTCCTTTTTCGCCTCGAAGACATCGAGCCGGTAATGCGGCTTCGCCTGCTGGGTGATAAAATCCATCACCTTGCGTATCTCGTGGTCTGAAACGTAAGCGCCGTGAACGCGGCTTAAGCGCGCCGTCCCGGGCGGCAGAAAGAGCATGTCGCCGTCGCCGAGGAGGCGCTCCGCGCCGATAGAATCCAAAATCGTGCGCGAATCGACGCGCGAGGTCACCTGGAAAGATATGCGCGCCGGAAAGTTCGCCTTGATGAGGCCGGTGATGACATCCACCGACGGCCGCTGCGTCGCCAAGATCATATGGATGCCGGAGGCCCTGGCTTTTTGCGCCAGCCGGGTGATGTATTCTTCGATGTCACGGCCGACGGTCATCATCAAATCGGCCAACTCATCCACCACGATGACGATGCGGGGGAGCCGCTCGTGCACCAGCGGCGGCGTCTCGCTGAGATCGCCGCCGGCCTCCTCGGGAGGGTTTTCGGCTTCGTTCAGATCGATAACCTTCCGCTTCTCGACCGCGTCCTTCTCCACGAGGCGGTTGTAATGGTCGATGTTCTTTGCCCCTTTATCGCGCATGAGCCGATAGCGCCGGTCCATCTCGTCCATGGCCCAGAAAAGGGCCGCGGCGGCTTTTTTGGCGTCGGTCACGACCGGCACGATCATGTGGGGCAGATTCTCGTAGATCGAGAGCTCGAGCATCTTGGGATCGATCATGATGAACTGGAGGTCCTGCGGAGAAGCTTTGTAGAGCATGCTCAAGATCATGGCGTTGATCGAGACGGACTTTCCTGTCCCCGTCGCGCCCGCCACCAGAAGATGGGGCATGCGCGCCAGGTCGCCGATGAAGGGCGCGCCGGAAATGTCCCTGCCGAGCGCCAAGGTCAACTTGGAGTCGGCATTTTGATAGACCTCGCTCTCGATCACTTGCCGGAAAAAAACCTTTTCCCGCCGGGGATTGGGAATTTCGATGCCGACGACGGATTCGCCGGGGATCGGCGCCAGGATGCGGATGCTCATCGCGCGGAGCGCCATCGAGAGATCGTCGCTGAGCGTGACGATGCGCCGCACCTTTACACCCGGGGCCGGCTTGAACTCGTACATCGTAATGACCGGGCCGGGCTTGACCGCGACGACTTCACCCTCGACGCCGAAATCCGCCAGCTTGTTTTGCAGGATGAGGGAGTTGGCTTCGAGCGTTTCCTTGTCGAGCCTGACGTGCTCGCCGTCGGGCGCGTCCAGCAGCTCGAGCGGCGGCAGCTTGTAGCCCTGGCCGTCGACCATTTCCGGGAAGTCGAGCTGCGTCTCGCGCGCTGGAGTTTTCTTTTTGGCCCGCTTCGGCGGCTCCTCCTTGATGTCTTCTTTCAGAACGATCGGCGGCGGGATGAATTCGCGCTGCTCTTTCTTTTTATTTTCGCCTCGTTCTTTTCGTTCGCGCCAGCTTTTCTTCAGGCGGTCGAGGAACCCCGCGATCCCGCGGTTAAGCGTGCCGAAGAACTTCTGGCCGCGATCGAAGAGATATCGGAGCGATTTTTGACTGACTATCGCCACCGCAACAAGGAGAGTCGGTAGGACGATCACGTACGTCCCGACGCGACTGAAGCGCGCTACCAGAAATTGCGCAGTTAGATAGCCGAACGTTCCGCCAGCTTCGGCACCAGCGTCGACTGTTCGTGTCAGACTCAGAAGTGTAGCTGCGCTCCAGACCAAAAGCAGCCCGCCGATAATCTTGGATCGCCGGAAGCTTTCCAAGGAGTCGCGAAAAAGACCATACCCCAACGTAAAAAGAAAAACCGGCAAGAGATAGGATGCAAGTCCAAGAGCTTGCAGAAGAATGTTTGCAAAGGAGGCCCCCACAGGACCGATCCAGTTATTGAACCATTGGTTTTGCGAGGCCGGGTGCACTGATGGTGGGCTGTAGGAAAGGAGGCTCAGAGCGACGAGCAGGGCGGCGACCAGGATCGTCACCGCCAAAATTTCCCGATTGAGCTTGGATTTTTTCTCTTGCGCCATCGGCCGCTCACGTTTCCATGATAAAGGCCAGCACGACCGGCCGCCGCTCCAGCGCCTTGTAGAAATATTTTCTGAGCGCCTTGCGCACTTCCTCTTGCGCCTCGGCGGGGTCGGTGCGCGCCTCGCGATTGATGCTGCCGAGAGTCTGCAAGACGACTTGCTTGGCGCGCTCCAAAATCTCCTCGCCGCCGTCGGCGCGCATAAAGCCGCGCGAGATCAGGTCCGGACCGGCCACGACTTCGCCGCTTTGCTGATGGATCGCCATCACGGCGAGGACCATGCCGTCTTCCGACAAATGCCGCCGGTCGCGGATCACAACATCCTCCACGTCGCCGACGCCCTTGCCGTCGACGAAGACGCGCCCGACGGAAATTGGCGCCGCTCTTCTCGCGCTGTTCGAGGTCAGCTCCAGGACCTCGCCGTCCTCCATCAGGAAACAGTTTTCCTCCGCTATGCCGACGGCCCGCGCGAGCTGATTATGGCGCACGAGGTGGCGGTATTCGCCGTGGACCGGCACGAAATAGCGCGGGCGCGTCAGATGGAGCATCGTCTTCAGCTCCTCCTGGCTGGCGTGGCCGGAGACGTGAATCTCGGAGACGCTCTCATAATGGACCTCGGCGCCGCGGCGGTAGAGATAATTGATGAGATTGGTGATCGTTCTTTCGTTGCCGGGGATAAATTTGGATGAGAGCAGCACGCTGTCGCCCGGCTCGATCTTGATCGATTTATGGTCGTCCAAAGCGATTCTATGGAGCGCCGAGAGCGGCTCGCCCTGGCTGCCGGTGGTAAGAAAGATAATTTTGTCTCGGGCGAGATTTTGCCAGGACTCGCCTTCGGTCAGGACGCCGGGGGGAAGATGGAGGTAGCCCAGCTCGGATGCGATCAGGGAATTGTTGATCATGCTGCGGCCGCTGAGAATCAGCCGGCGGCCCGTCTGCTCCGAGATGTCGGCCACTTGCTGAAGGCGCGGGATGTTCGATGAGAAAGTGGAGACGAAAACTTTTCCCCGGCTGCGCGCGACGATCTCCTCGATATTCTTCCCGACTTCGCGCTCCGATGGAGTGTAACCCTCGCGCTCAACATTGGTGGAATCGGAAAGGAGCAGCAGCACGCCTTTCTCACCGTAGGCGGCGAATTTTTGAAAATCGAAAAATTCCTCGCCCATCGGCGTATGGTCGATCTTGAAATCGCCGGTGTGGATGACGACTCCGGCCGGAGTCTCGACCGCAAGCGCGAGACAATCCATCAGGCTGTGCGTGACCCGGATGCCTTCGATCTTGAACGATCCAAGCTGCCACGGCCTTCCCGCCGCGATCTCTTTCAAGTCGGTCGTTTCGTCCAGACCGTGCTCTTTGAGCTTGTTTTTCAACAACCCGAGAGTGAGGCGGGTGGCAAAGACCGGCACTTTGATCTGCTTCAGGATAAAGGGCAAAGCCCCGATGTGGTCTTCGTGCGCGTGGGTAAGAACGATGCCGCGCAGAGCTACTTTATTTTCTAAAAGGTAACTTACGTCGGGAATGACCAGATCGATGCCGAAGAGATCAGCACCCGGAAACATGAGTCCGCAGTCGATCGCGATCGCCTCGCCGCCGGATTCCAGAAGCATCATGTTGAGGCCGAATTCCCCCAGACCGCCGAGCGGAATGACTTTGAGCGGGTTCATGGGCATTGTTACCCCAATTCCAAGGAGTCATGCGCCGCCCGGGCCGGCGCATGCTCCGTATTCGTATACGGCCGGACGAGGCCGCGCGAATGCGACTCGATCATATCGCGGACTCGGTTCACCAGAGCGCTGACGTTTTTACCGTCATATCGCCCCACCGGGATCGGCTCATCCACGATCACTTCGATTTCTCCCGCTTTTACCCGCCAGTCTCCCCTCGGCAGAAGGCTCCAACTGCCGTTGATCGTGACCGGCACAATCGGTGTTTTTGTCTGCGCGGCCAGGAGAAAACCTCCTCTTTTGAACGGCAGCACGTGGCCGCCGGAGCTGCGTGTGCCTTCGGGAAAAATGACGACGGAGATCCCGTCGGCAATTTTCTTCTTCGCCTTTCTGAAGCTCGCCATCGCGCTGCCGTGGTCGACCCGATCGACGAGGATATGTCTCGACGCCCAGAGCGCCCACCCGAAGATAGGAACGTAGGCGAGCTGTTTTTTTGCCATCCACCTGAGCTGGAACGGTGGTAGGGCATGCATCAGGACGGGTATGTCGAGGTTGCTCTGGTGGTTTGCGATGAAAACATAGGGCCTGCCCGGGTCCAACCGGTTCAGGCCGCGAACTCTCAGACGAATCCCGCCGGTTTTCAAAATCGTCCAGGTCCAAAGCCGGCCGATCGCGTAAGCAAGTTTCCCGCTCCGATCGAACGGTCCCAAAAAGACGATCAGAAGCGACAATGGCAGAGTGATTAGCCCGATAAGAAGCAACTTGAGGCAGTATATCATTCAGGTCGCCGGAGGCGGTTAATGATTCAAAAAATCATCGGAAATTTGGTTCATTTTAATTCACGAAGGGTGAAAAAGCAACGAAATCTCCGAGCGTGGGCCGGACGAGTTTTTTATTGACTAAAAAATTTGCCGGCGATAAGGTCATTCAAAATAATGTTGAATTATGAATGTTGAACGTTGAATTGGATCCCGGGGTCCGGAATTCAAAACTCATCATTCAAAATTCAAAATTCTTCTTAGGAGTGTCTAATGGTCAACAAAGTCATCCTAGTCGGCAATCTCGGTAAAGACCCGGAGGTGCGCTACACCGCCAACGGCAAGGCCGTCGCCCGGTTTTCCCTCGCCACGAGCGA
>DASXUF010000194.1 GCA_036504975.1 Candidatus Binatia bacterium
GCGCCGTACGCCCGCGGCGGGAAGATCGGGCTCTTCGGCGGCGCGGGCGTCGGCAAGACCGTTATCTTGATGGAGCTGATCAACAACGTTGCCATGAAGCACGGCGGCTATTCGGTCTTCGGCGGCGTCGGCGAGCGGACGCGCGAGGGCAACGATCTCTGGCTCGAAATGAAAGAGTCCGGCGTCATCAACAAGGCGTCGCTCGTCTACGGCCAGATGAACGAGCCGCCCGGCGCGCGCGCCCGCGTCGCGCTGACGGCGTTGACCCTGGCGGAGTACTTCCGCGACGACGAAGGGCGTGACGTGCTGCTCTTCATCGACAACATCTTCCGTTTCACCCAGGCGAATTCCGAAGTTTCCACCTTGCTCGGCCGCATGCCCTCGGCCGTCGGCTATCAGCCGACGCTCTCCACCGACCTGGGCGAGCTGCAAGAGCGGATCACCTCCACGCGCAAAGGATCGATTACTTCCGTGCAGGCGATCTACGTTCCCGCCGACGACTTGACCGATCCGGCGCCGGCGACAACCTTCGCCCATCTCGACGCGACCACGGTTCTTTCGCGCCAGATCGCCGAGCTGGGAATCTATCCGGCGGTGGACCCGCTGGACTCGACTTCCCGCATTCTCGACCCGCACGTCGTCGGCGCGGAGCATTACGACGTCGCGCGCCAGGTGCAGGTGATCCTCCAGCGCTACAAAGACTTGCAGGATATCATCGCGATCTTAGGCATGGACGAGCTTTCCGAAGACGACAAGCTCACGGTCGCGCGCGCGCGCAAGATCCAGCGCTTTTTGTCTCAGCCGTTCCACGTGGCCGAGCAATTCACCGGAACTCCGGGCGCGTACGTCGAGTTGAAGGACACGATCCGGGGGTTTAAAGAAGTCGTGGACGGCAAGCACGACGACATCCCGGAGCAGGCCTTCTACATGGTCGGCACGATCGAGCAGGCGGTCGAGAAGGCCAAGAAAATGGCGTCGTCCTAAACGAAGAGCATGGCCGATAAAATCAGACTCCGATTGGTGACCCCAAGCCGTTTGCTCCTCGACGAGGAAGTTGACGAGGCCACCGCGCCCGGCGTGTTGGGAGAGTTCGGCGTCCTGCCCAATCATATTGCTTTTCTGACGCTGCTGGCTCCGGGGGAGATGAGCTACAAGCAAGGCGCCCGGCGGACGCGCCTCGCCATAGGCGGCGGTTATGCGGAAGTTTTGCACAACGTCATGACGGTGCTGGCCGATGCCGCCGAGTTTGCCGATGAGATCGACGTCGAACGCGCGCAGAGAGCGAAAGAGCAGGCCGAGCGAAAAGTAGCCGCGCTGAATCCCGAAGATCGCGATTTCGCCGTTGCCGACGCCGCGCTCAAGCGCGCTCTGGTGCGGCTCCAGGTGGCAAGTCGAGAGGCGAGAAGGTAGAATCGGGAGAAGAGGACTATTTTATGGCAAAACCCGCGTTCAAGCCTCAGCGCCAGATGTGGAGCAAGGTCTTCACCTACGACTACTGGATGGAGTCGGTCGGCATTCCCATTCACAAAGGGTTTTATGTCCAGGACTTAAGAACCATCGAACTTGGCTGGTGGGAAGAGCGCAAGTGCCAGAGCGCGTTCATCCAACTGGTCGGCCAGGAGGGCGTCACCTCGGCGCGGGTGACGGAGGTCCCGCCGGGCGAAACTCTGCCGCCGCTCAAGTTCGCGCTCGACGAAGTCGTTTACGTGGTCTCGGGCCGGGGGCTGACCAATATCTGGTACGATACCAGCGCAAAAAAAGGTTTCGAATGGCAGCAGCACAGCATGTTTCTGATTCCCCACGGCTGCCACCACCAGCTCAGCAACATGCAGGGCGACAAGCCGGTCCGGCTGCTCCACTACAGTTACCTCCCGCTCGCGCTTTCGGCGGTGCCCGATCCAGAATTTTTCATCAACAACCCGTACCAGAGCCCGGACGATCTGGCGGAGCACGAGGGCTATTACTCCGAGGCCAAGGCGGTGCATCTGCCCGCGGACGCGGATCCCAAGGGGCGGACCGTTTACTGGTACGGCAACTTTTTTCCCGACATGAAGGCCTGGGAGAAGCTCGACGCCAACGAGCGCCGCGGCGCCGGCGGCAAGAGCGTCTATATCTTGTTTCCCAACTGCGAGGTCTTCGCACACATGTCGGTCTTCGCGTCGCGCACGTATAAAAAAGCGCACCGGCACGGCCCGGGGCGGGTGATCGTCATTCCCGCCGGCGAGGGTTATTCGATCATGTGGGAAGAAGGCAAGGAAAAAGTCGTCGTGCCCTGGCGCGAGTGCAGCATGTTCGTCCCGCCCAACAAATGGTTCCACCAGCACTTCAACGCCGGCGCGACCCCCGCGCGCTATTTGGCGCTCCATTCGCCGATGCAGTTTTATGGCCACGCTGAGAAGCTCGAGGACCGGGCCAAAGATCAGATCGAATACCCGGATGAGGATCCGTTCGTGCGCAAGAAATTCGAGGAAGAGCTGGCCAAGAGAGGCCTCACGTCGCTCATGCCCGCCGAGGCCTACAAGAACAGGGACTTCGAATGGTCCAAGGCCATGGGCAAGGAATAACAGGCCGGCCAAACCAGGAGCCTCTCTCCAGTCCGATGCGATACAACAGCGCTACGCTCGCCGACGCAATTACGGCTTCTTTGAGGTATGCTTGGTGCTCTTCGTCCTACAACACATCGGTCCTTCGAGAGACTCCCTGCCCGGCCGGTGCGACGGTCACACTCGACCCGCCTCGCCGGACTTTTTTAACCGCCTGAACAGAGTTAACGTTTGAAGCTGTAAATCTTCTCGCGTAAGGTAATTTCATGCACGACCTCGACGAAGACCACGAACATTTCGAAGTTCCGCCGGACGCCATCATCGAAGACATCGAAGGGCTGGAGATGTTCACGCTCAAGAGCGTGGGCATCGATGTCGGCTCTTCGACTTCCCACCTGGTTTTTTCCCAATTGACCTTGCGCCGCGAAGGCGCGTCGCTCTCGGGGAAATTCAGAGTCACGGAGAGAAAAGTTTTGTTTCGCTCCGACATCATGCTGACGCCTTATCTCTCGGGCACGGTGATCGACATCGAGAAGATCAAGCGCTTCATCGAGGAGGCCTACAGGCAGGCCAAGCTCAGTCCGGAAGAGATCGACACCGGCGCGGTCATCATCACCGGCGAGGCGCTGAAAAAAGAGAACGCCCAGCCGATCGTGGAGTACTTCGCCAAGTATTCGGGGAAATTCATCTGCGCGGCGGCGGGGCATAATCACGAGGCGCTGCTCGCCGCCTACGGCTGCGGCGCGGTCGAGCTGTCGAAGGCCGAGCACAAGACGGTGCTCAACGTGGACATGGGCGGCGGCACGACGAAATTCTCCCTGGTCGAGAACGGCGCGGTGACGCAGACCGCGTCGGTCAACGTCGGCGCGCGTCTGATCGCATTCGACGACAACGATGTCGTGACGCGCATCGAAGACGCGGGAAAAATTCTCATGGGCCAGCTCGGCCATACGGTCGAGCTGGGAAAGAAAATAAGCAAGAAACAAAAAGAGGAGTTCGCCGCGTTGATGGCGAAGGTTCTCTTCGAGCTGATCGAGCGCGAGCCGTCTTCGCTGCTCGCCAAGCGGCTCATGGTGACGCCGCCGTTTACCCATTACCGCGGCTTCGATCAGATCGACACGATCGTCTTCTCCGGCGGCGTGTCCGAGCACGTGTACGACCGCGACCGGAACTCTTACGGCGACGTCGGCCCGCTCTTGGGGAAATGCGTGCGCGACTATCTCAAGAAAATTCCCAGGAAGGACGTTCTGCGGGAGCCGATCGAAGGCATCCGCGCGACGGTGATCGGCGCCGGAGAGTACACGGTCCAGGCCAGCGGTAACACGAGCTACATCTCGGACCCTGCGGTCTTGCCGGTTTTCGCCTTGAAGGTGGTGCGGGCGGCGTTAAAAAAAGGCCGGCCCGTGCTCGAGGCTTTGCGGCAGTCGCTCGCCAAATTCGATCTCACCTCCTGGCGTTCCGGACTCGCGCTGTCCTTGTCTCTGGAAGGAGATTTGGACTACAAGTCCATACGAGGGATCGCCGAAGGCATTGCCGCAATCTGCAAAAGCAAGGACGGCCAGAACCCGCTTTATCTCGCGCTCGATCTCGACGTGGCCAAGTCGCTCGGCGCCATTTTAAAAGAAGAGCTTAAGCTCGATCGGGAGATCATCGCGATCGACGGCATCGAGGTGGGAGATCTGGATTATATCGATATCGGCGAGCCGATGGGAATCACCGAAGTCATTCCCGTCACCGTCAAGTCGCTCATGTTCCCCGGAACCAAGCTGAATTAAGACCCTTTAAGGAGACCGACATGGCCAAGGCCCCGTTCAAGCCGCAACGCCAGATGTGGAGCAAAAAATTCACTTACGATTTCTGGATGGAATCGACCGGCGTCCCGATCATCACGGGATTTTTTATCGACGATCTTAGAACCGCCAAGCTCGGCTGGTGGGCGGAGCGCCGGTTGCAGACGGCTTTCATCCAGTTGATGGGCCAGGAGGGCGTCAGCTCGACGCGCCTCAGCGAGATTCCGCCGGGCGAAACGAGCAAGCCGCTCAAGTTTTCTCTCGACGAAGTCGTCTACGTCATCGCGGGGCGGGGTCTCACGACCGTCTGGTACGACGGCAGCAGCGCCAAGAAGAGCTTCGAGTGGCAGCAGCACAGCATGTTTTTGATTCCCCACGGCGCGCACCATACCTTCAGCAACATGCAGGGCGACAAGCCGGTCCGGCTCCTGCACTACAGCTATCTTCCCTTAGCTTTGTCCGCCGTTCCCGATCCCGACTACTTCTTCAACAACCCGCGCGCGTCGGGCGACGAGCTGGCGGAGCAGGAGGAGTATTACTCCGAGGCCAAACTGGTTCAGGCGGCCGAGGTGGACGAGGCTTTAGGGCTCCGCGTTTTCTGGTACGGCAATTTTTTTCCGGACATGAAGGCCTGGACCAAGCTCGACGCCAACGAGCGCAGAGGCGCCGGAGGTAAGAGCGTCTACATCCAGTTTCCCAACTCCGAAGTTTCGGCGCACATGTCGGTCTTCGCGCCGCTGACCTATAAAAAAGCCCATCGCCACGGACCCGGCCGCGCGATCGTGATTCCCGCGGGTGAAGGCTACTCGATCATGTGGGAGGAAGGCAAAGAGAAGATCGTCTGCCCGTGGCACGAGTGCAGCATGCTGGTGCCGCCCAACAAGTGGTTCCACCAGCATTTCAACGCCGGCGGAGGGCCGGCGCGCTATCTCGCGCTCCATCCACCGATGCAGTTCCACGGCCACGCGGAAAAGATCGAAGACCGCGCCAAGGACCAGATCGAATATACGGATGAAGATCCGTTCATCCGGAAGAAGTTCGAAGAAGAGCTGGCCAAGCGCGGCGTTAAGTCGATCATGCCGGACGAGGCCTATACCAACCGCGACTACGAATGGTCGAAGAGCATGGGTAAGCAATAAGTCGAATCTGCTCTGCTTGATTATCTTTGATTCAAAAACGGCAGGACTTTTTCTCCCAGCAGATCGAGTTGCTGAACCTCCGGGACGACGGCGCCCAGGATAAGAGTTTCTATGCCCTGGGAAAAAGCCGCGCGGATTTTCGCGGCGCATTCTTGAGGCGATCCGACGACGAAGGTCTTTTCGATGTCGAGTCTGACTTTACCGTAATAGCGGTTGAGATAGGCGGCGCAAGCTTCGACCGCTTTGGTTTTGTCGTCGTCGATGGCCATAAAGGTGAGACCCGCCTTGGCGATCCGGCTCGGGTCGCGCCCGGCGGCTAGAGCAAAGCCCGCGATCTTTTCCCACAGCGCGGAAAACTCCGGGACCGCCGAGCTGCCGCAGATATAGCCGTCCGCCAGGCGGGCGGCGCGCTTGAGCGCAGACTCGGCGTTTCCGCCCATCCAGATAGGTGGGTGCGGCGCCTGGATCGGACGCGGGCCGATGGTGAGATTCTCAACCTGGTAGAATTTTCCTCTGTGAGTCACGCCCTCCTCCGTCCAGAGCCTTGCCATCAATCCCACAAGCTCTTCCGCGCGGCTGCCTCTGTGCTCGAAGGGAATGCCGACAGAGGCGAAGTCGTTTTCTCGGCTGCCGAACCCAATCCCCAAGGTCACCCTCCCCGAGGAGAGAAAATCCAGAGTCGCCACGGTTTTTGCCAGCAAAGCGGGATGTCGGAGGGCCGCCAGCAGCACGGAGGTGCCGAGTCTGATCTTCGAGGTTACCGCCGCCGCTGCGGCAAGGACCGTGAGCGGTTCGAGGTTGTCATAAACGATCCTATCAAGCACCCAGAGAGAATGAAGTCCCATTTCCTCGCACTTCTTGGCGGCCACGGTCACATAGAGCGGAGTGATCAGCGGCGACGGATTGACCAGGCAGACGCCGATATTGGCCATGGTTTCGCTCCTTTGCCGTCATCCAATCACAGTCGGGGATGCTAATGCAAAACCACTCGGCAATCCATGTGCTTTTTTTCCTTGACAAGCAAGAGGGCTTTTACTAAAACTTGCATCAATCAAAATGCCCCTTCTTGGCCAATTAATCCCCGATTGGCAACTACGAGAGTGGGGGCAAATCTACGACGGTAGGGGCGAAGGGAAAGGAGGGTTGTTATGAAAAGCCGTGGATTTCTCTGGCTCGTCGCGGTCCTGATCGGATCGTCTCTGGCCTTCTCTCCGATGATCTCTTCTCCGGTGATGGCCCAAGAGAAGAAAGAAGAGAAGAAGGAGGAGAAGAAGGAGGAGAAGAAGAAGGAAGAGAAAAAGAAGGAAGAGAAAAAGAAGGCCGAGAAGAAGGGTGAAGAGAAGAAAGAAGAGAAGAAGGAAGAGAAAAAGTAACCTTTCTCTAAGGCCTTACCGAGATCAGCATCGGCCTATAAAGCCGGGCAGGATTACATCTTGCCCGGCTTTTTTTGCGCCTCCGGTTTGTCGCGCTGCGTTTCAGAGCCCGCGCAGCACGGCTCGTTTTTACCCCTGATTGTTGCTACTATGAACCTCGTCCATGAGTTCACAGCAACGCCAGCTTCTCGTTCGCGGAGCTATCTTCGCCCTGCTCGTCGTTCTGATTTTCGTTTTGAGCAAATACGGCCCGCAACCGTTTACCGCCCTGAGCCCGCTATGGGAGGAACTGGAGGATCTCCAGGCATCCCAGGAACGCAAAGAACAAATCACGATGTTTCTCGCTTCTTTCGGACCTTATTCCTCCGCCGTCTTCGTGCTGCTGCAGGCGCTCCAGGTCGTGATCTCGCCCATTCCCGGCGAGTTGACGGGCGTGGCTGGCGGCTATGTTTACGGCCAGGGCTACGGTTTTATCCTTTCGACGCTTGGATTGACTCTCGGCTCGTGGGTGGCTTTCGAGCTCTCAAGCATCCTCGGCCGGCCCTTTGTGGAAAAACTCTTCAAGAAAGATTTGCTCCATAAATTCGATTTTCTCACCACCAACACGGGCGCGACGATCTCTTTCCTGCTTTTTCTGATCCCCGGATTTCCCAAAGACCTTCTGTGCTACATTCTCGGTCTGAGCCGCATGGGGCTCAGAACTTTTCTTATCGTTTCGGCCGTCGGCCGCATCCCGGGAACTTATTTACTCACCATGCAAGGCGCCAGCGTCCGTAACGAAGACTACTGGACGACGGTCATTTTAGCCGTCATCTCCGCCGCCCTGCTGTTTGCCGCCTATATTTACCGCGCCCGTCTGTTTCATTGGATCAAAAATAGACATGGTCAGGTTGAGGGATAATGGCCGGATCGATAGACATGCTTTTATTGATTTTGCCACTCCTGGCGGTTCCCGGCGCGAGCGCGCTCTCTGCTGAGCCGAAGCAGATCGAGCTGGCGCAAATGACCCCGCTCACTTTCAACGCCTGGCGCCCTTATAAAAATCCCGACCAGCTCGTTCAAGTCGGAATGAACAAGGGTCAGGTGCTGGCGATCGCCGGCAAGCCCGACTATGAAGAGTCCTACTATCAGGGACCGCGCGGCCAGTGGTCGCGGGTATCCGATTGGTATTACATAAAAACCGGCCTGAACAAGGAGACCGCGTTGTTGAAGTTTGTCGGCGATACATTGGTCAACATTTCCGTCACACCCGTCCAGTGATCTCATGGAGCCACCATTTGCCGCTATTCCGAGCTTCGTGTATATTGTTTCATATGTCCCGGCGAATCGGACTGACCGTTCTTCTGATAACGGTTATTTTATCCTACCCCGCAATCCTGCCGGCCCAGTATACCCTGGTGCTTAAAAACGGCCGGCGCATCACCGTCCAGTCCTATAGAGAAGAGGGCCAATCAATCAGGATTTACGGCATTGGCGGCGAGATCGGAATACCGCGCGCTGAAGTTCAGTCGATCCTCAGAGCGGGGGAAGAGGGGCGGGGTCTGGACCTTCGCGGCATCGAGGGGATAGAGGGCGAAGTCAGCCGACCCGAAGGTCAAGAACCGAGGCCGGAAGGGGCGGGCGCTGCGGCGGCTCCCGCGGAAGCAACGCCCGACCAGAGGGCCAAAGAGGAAGAGGACTACAGAAAAAGAATCGAAGAGGTCACGGCGGAGCTCAATTCGGTCAAGGACCGGTATATTGCCGAAACACGGGCAAGCAGCTCGCGCGATCCGATGCTGCTCGAGACCGACGAGGCGATTCGGGCGCGCAACGAAGACTTGAACTCGCGGCTGAAGGATTTGCAGCACAATCCCGAACCGCCCAGCGATGCCGGCCCGGTGAGGTTATCGGTTCCTTCGCCTTTTACCGGACAACCGACGGGCAAGGCGGAGATTCGTCCCGGCGAAGGATTAAACACAGCCGGCATTCCCATTTACACTCCGCCGGTCACGTCGCCCGCAGTGCGGCCCCCGCCCCCGGCTTACAGCGAGCGAGAGAAAGAACTCAGCGATTTGCGCAGTCGAATGAACCAGCTCGTGAAAGAGCGCGAGAGACTGATCGAAGAGATGAAGCAGAAAAACTTCGATACCGGCCTTCCCTCTGTAGAATAGAGCCGGCATCGGGTCGCCAATTATTTTTCGTTACCCCGCCCTGAAAGGATAACCGCCGCACGCAAACCCAGCAGGTAGCTGTTCACGCCGAAGCCCGCGATCTGACCGACGACGGCCTCGGCGATGAGCGAGCGCTTGCGAAACTCCTCGCGCTTGTAGATGTTCGATAAGTGCACTTCCACCGCCGGGATGCCGGCGGCCGTCAGCGCGTCTCTTAAGGCTACGCTCGAATGCGTGTAGGCGGCCGCGTTGACCACGAGGGCGGAAAATTCTTCGGGCGCTTTTTGAATCCAATCGACCAGCTCGCCCTCGCTGTTCGATTGACGCATCTCGACCTCGACGCCGAGTTTGCGCGCGAGCACCGCGATCTTCCGATTGATCTGGTCGAGGCTCAGCCGGCCGTAGATCTCCGGCTGCCGCTTGCCGAGAATATTCAGATTGGGCCCGTGAAGGATGAGGATTTTTTTCTTTTTTGCCATTACGACCCTCGTTGACGCTGCTTGAGCCAGTGATCGCAGGCTTCAAGCTCCTGTGCCGCTCTTTCCCTTGTCGCCCCGCGCGAGCCTTCCTGCTCGACCGTCGTCTTCAATCGGGCGACCTCGTCGCGCCATTCGCTCTCCTCGGGAGCGGCCTCGCAGAGCCGGCGATAAACCTCCAACGCCTCCAGGAAATAGCCTTGTTGGGTGAGCAATCTCGCCATGCTCTCGGTGGCGAAGGCCGGAGCGCTCGAGGATTGCTCGCCGACGCCAACCCGCTCGATGGCCGCAACCAGGGACTGCAACGGCTCATTCCCTACCAGCCGACCCAGATTATTCAGCCCCTCAATGGCCTGACCCGTGCGGCCCAATTCATAGAGAACTCGGCTTCTGAGCAACAGCGCGCGCGGATGATCCGGACTCTTCCGCAAAAAGCGCTCCACAACTTCGAGCGCCTCGTGAAGACGCCCCTGGCGGCGCATGGACTCGGTCTCCTCAACGAGGTCCGGCAAATTAGGACTTGGGCCCATGCTCAATTCGTTTTCCGCGCCAGCGCCGCGGCGATCTCCGACGGCGAAAGCGAATGAAACCTGGTCTTGCCGATGCCCTCGCAGAGAACGAACTTGATCTTGCCCTCGGCCGATTTCTTGTCCATCTCCAAGCGTTGGATCAACTCTCGCGGCTCAACGCCGGCCGGGATTTCAGTCGGCAAGCCGGCCTCCGAGATGAGCCGGCGAATGCGCTCGAAGCTCTCCCGATCGCAGCAGCCCTGGCGCACGGAGATGGCCGCGGCCTGGATCATGCCGATCGCCACCGCCTCGCCGTGAAAAAATTCGCGATAGCCGGTGAGGGATTCCAGCGCGTGTCCGACGGTGTGGCCGAAATTCAACACCGCGCGAACATCGCTCTCGCGCTCGTCCTTCTCGACGACGTTGGCCTTGATCGCGCACGAAGCCGCGACGACTTCAGTAAGCGGCGCCATCTTTAAGCCTAATAAATTTTCCAGCTCGGCTTCGAGCATGGCAAAGAGACCCGGATCGGCGATGATGCCGTACTTGATCACTTCGGCGAGGCCAGCGGCCAACTCTCTCCGGGGCAAAGAGCGCAGGACGGCCACGTCGATGAGCACGAGCCGCGGCTGATAAAACGCGCCGATCAAATTTTTTCCCTCCCGATGATTGACTCCGGTCTTGCCGCCGATGCTCGAATCGACTTGAGCCAGCAGAGTGGTCGGCACCTGAACGTATGGGATGCCGCGAAGAAAAGTGGCGGCCGCAAAGCCGGTCATGTCGCCGACGACGCCGCCTCCCAAGGCCAGCAAAGAAGAGCCGCGCTCGAATCTTTCGCTCACGAGCCGGTCGTAAATCTCGGCTACCGATTCGAGGTTCTTCCGTTCCTCTCCTTCGGGCAGAGAAACGACGGCGACCTCAAAGCCGGCCTGACGAAGCGAATCCTCGACCGGCTTGAGATAAAGCCCGGCCACTTTCACGTCCGTGATGATGCCGACTTTCTTTCCTAATCCCGCCCGCTGCAAAAGATCGCCGGTTTGCCGAAGAAGATCCTCTCCGATATGGATCGGATGGGAGCGATCGCCGAGATTGACCGTCAACGTGCGCATCTCACGACCGCCTAATCTGGACCTTGCCTTGCGTAATCAGGAGTTGTGCCATGATTTTTTCCACTACGTCGTCGATAGAAAGCGCGCTGGTGTCGATCATCACGTGCGCCTGGGCGTAAAACTTTTTTCGCTGGCTCAAGAGCGACTCGATTTTACCTTTCTGGTCCTCTCCCTTGAGCAGCGGCCGTCCGCGTCCGCTGCCCGCTCTTTGCATCAACGTCCGCGGCGTCGCGCTTAAACAGACGAGCAGGCTTTTTTCTTTAAGCAGGCGGAGGTTTTCTTTATCCACGACCGCGCCGCCGCCGGTGGCGACCACCTGACCTTCCCGGCCGAGCACCTCCCTTAATTTCCGCTTCTCCAGGCCGCGAAAAAAGGCTTCGCCTTTCTGCGCGAAGATCTCCCGCACTTTCATCCCTTCGGCCTCTTCGATCATCCGGTCGAGATCGACAAAAGGCCATTCCAGCCTCAGCGCGAGCTTG
The DNA here is from genome assembly GCA_036504975.1 of Candidatus Binatia bacterium. Lineage (NCBI taxonomy): Bacteria > Candidatus Binatota > Binatia (SeqCode) > Binatia bacterium. The sequence goes on from DASXUF010000194.1 coordinate 11,569, forward strand.
CGGCCGACGACCGTTTTGCCGGCGGCCATGAACCCGGTGAGGGCGATATTTTTTGGGCCGCGGGGAAGCAAGGGTCAGAACTGCTTGATCTGCTCCAGGTAGCCTTCGTAGTTGCGCGTGATCTCGCTGAGCGAGTCGCCGCCGAATTTTTCCAGGAAGGCCACCGCAAGCTCAAAGGCCACCACCGCCTCTCCGACCACGGCGGCGGCGGGGGCGGAACAGACATCCGATCGTTCCACGGAAGCGTCCGCAGGCTGCTTCGATTTAAAATCGACGGACTGGAGCGGGCTCATCAACGTCGAGATCGGCTTCATGGCGGCGCGCACGATCAAAGGCGCGCCGTTGGACATGCCTCCTTCGGTGCCGCCGGAGTTGTTGCTGCCGCGGTAAAACCCGGTGGGAACGATTCTCGGCGTGCCCTCGCTGACCATTTTATTGGGGTCGAAGAAGATCTCGTCGTGCACCTGGGAGCCGCGGCGCCGGGCCATCTCGAAGCCGAGACCGATCTCGACTCCCTTGATCGCCTGGATGCTCATGAGGGCGCGGGCCAGGCGGCCGTCGAACTTGCGGTCCCATTGCGTGTGGCTGCCGATTCCAGGCGGCAGACCGAGGGCGACGATCTCGAAGACGCCGCCCAACGTATCCCCCTTATTCTTGCAATCGTCGATCAGGGCGATCATTTTTTCTTCGGCGTCTTTGTCGGCGACTCTTACCGGCGACTCCTCGGCGCGGGCAAATACTTCTTCATAGGTCGCGCCGTCGCTTTTCGCCTCGATATTTCCGAGCGAGCGCAGATAACCCATGACCTTGATGCCGAAAGGCGCCAGGATCTGCTTGCAGAAAGATCCGACCGCCGTGCGCGAGACGGTGTCGCGGGCGCTGGCGCGCTCGAGAACGTTGCGAATGTCGGAATGGTTGTATTTGAGAATCCCGCTGAGATCAGCGTGCCCGGGACGGGGCTTGGTGACGGCGATCTTGTCGTCGCGGTCCCCGGGCAGAGACGACATCTTCTTGGTCCAGTTCTTCCAGTCGCGATTCTCGATTCCCAGCGCCACCGGCGAGCCCAGGGTTTCGCCCCAGCGGATGCCCGAGCGAATCTCGACCTCGTCTTTCTCGATCAGCATCCTGCCGCCGCGGCCATAGCCCTGCTGCCGGCGCCAGAGGTCATGATTGATCTTGGCGACGTCGATCGGGAATCCGGCCGGCACGCCGTCGATAATCGCCGTGAGGCAGGGCCCATGCGATTCCCCCGCGGTAAAATAGCGCAGCATGGGGGTATATTACTCTATTCTGTTTTTACAGGCTAGCTGTGGGGAGAATATGAAAGAGGGCCGAAGGATGATCTCACATCCTCCAGTCCTCTTGTATAGATGTTATCCGCCTTCGGTTTGCCTCAGCCGGTCGCGCCAGAGCTCTTCCGCGCTCGGAAGATTGACGGAACCCGCGGCGATGATACGCGGCGTGATGAAGACGATGAGCTCCTCGAAGTCTTTTTGCCAACGCTGATTCTTGAACAGCCAACCGAAAACGGGAATGTCTTTGAGCCATGGGATGCCGGATTCGGAGGTTAGCTTGGTATCTTTCAAAATACCGCCGATCACGATGGTCTCGCCGTCACGAACCAAAACGTTGGAGATGGCCTCGCGGGTCAGCTCATCGAATGGAATCACGCTGCTCGCGGCGCCAGTCCCGGTAGCGACACTGGCCACGGTCGGAGACTCGGCAATCGAGCTCGACTTGACGCTGATGCTCATGAGCACGAACCCGTCGCTGGAAACCTGCGGCGTGACGCTGAGAATGACCCCGACCGGAATTTTCTCGGTGGCGGCCGCCGATCCTGCCGCCGCTCCGGTGCCGCTGGCGATATTGGTGGTGGACGAAGGCAGCGTAATTCTTAGAACTCTCAGGCTCTGAATCGTCGAGGCGACGTTGTTCAGCGTCACCACCGACGGGCGCGATATGATCCGGATGTCGCCGGATTTCTCCGCCGCGGTCAATTGGAAATCCAAGTCTCTAAAAGCGCCGAATCGATTCTGGAAAATCTTAATGAACGGAATGCCGCTCGAAGGAGTGCCGGCGGCAAAAGGGCTGTTGATCTCGGCCCCGCGCGCAAATTTGAGAGTCGTTCCCAAGGCCCGCGAAAAGCTCGGCGTGGCTTCGACCAGATTCGATTCGATCAGGACCTGAGGCGTCCGGGTATCGAGCCGGCTGGCGATCTCGTTGGCGTCCTCGATGCCCTTGCGGATGTCGCGCACCACGATCGTGTTGCTCCGGTCATCCGGAAATACGACGCCGCGAGGACTCAGCACCGGCTTGATCTTGTCTACAAGCTCTTTCACCTTGGCGTAGTTGACGTTCAAATAGGCGGTCTGAAGCGGCTCGAGATTCTCCTGCGCCTTTTGCGCCGCCGATAGCGCGTCCCTTTCCGACTTCATTTGCCCCGCGGTGGAAATCCTGACGACGTTGCCCATCTGCTCTTTGCCCAGGCCGTTCGTATCGATCAAGAGATCCATCGCCTGGTCCCATGGCACATCCACCAGCCGCACGGTGACTCTCTTTTTCACCTCGTCGGTCACCACGATATTGAGCCCGCTCACTTCGGCAAGCAGACGGAAGACATTCTTGATGTCCGCGTCTTTAAAATCAAGCGAAATTTTTTGTCCCGAATAGGTTTTGACCCCCTTGAGATCCCTGCCGGCGGCAGCAGCCTGGCCGCGCGGGACAGGCGCACCCCCCTGTGCCATGCTGATGTCGACCCGCCGTCCATTTTGGACCAAATAGACGTCCCGCTTCGCCGTGTGCTGCGGATTGACCGGGCCGATAACCAATTTCAAGCCTCCGTTCTCCGGTTCGATCACATAGACGGGCACCGTGGCCGCGGCGACCTCCATGACCACGCGTAGGTGCCCCTCGCCCGAGCTGACTCGCAACACGCTGAGCCAGTGGGTCTCGATACGAAAAGTTTCCACCTGCGGCAGTTGCTTGGCCGGGCCGAATACGTCCAGAACGATACGGGACGGCTGCGCGATTGAGAAATGGCGGTACTGATTGACGGCGTCGGAGAATTTGATCCTGACGGTGGTTTGTCCCCGCTCTTCCTGTACGGCGAGATCTTGCAGCCTGAAGGGCTGTTCTTGCAGGGAGGGTTCCTTGACTGCGGGTTGAGGGACGGCCGGCTGTCTCTGAGCCGAGTCACGTTTACCGGCGGCATCTTCCTCCATGGCCGCCGGGACGCACGCGGAGAGCGCCGCTGCCGCCGCGATCAAGACGATACCGATGAATCCATGGCCTTGGAAAAATCTTCGCACCGTCGAAAGAAAAACTCTTATCAGCATAGTCTCGACCTTTCTGCGGCGTTTACTCGGAGACGATTCGCATACTTACTTGCCGGCTTTTTCTGGCGCCGTAAAAATCGACGTAACTCTCCTCGATCACGACTTCACTGGCTTTGATCTCCTTGATCTTTCCCTCATTGGAACCGATCGCAGTGCCGACCCTTACGACGTAACCGAGACCCGCCGAATCCTCGACCATGGCGCGCGGGTCCTTGGCGTCCCACACGATTCCGACCAGTTTGAGCTGGCCCAGATCGTAGCGCTCGAGCGGCGAAAGATTTTCTCGCGACCGGCGTTTGGTCTGGGTCTTCAAAGGCAACGCCTGAAACGGATCGCGCTTTCCGGCCGAGGAATAACGCGGCGCCGATGTCGGTTCGCTCTTTTTTTCCGGCAGGTCGAGCAATTCGGCGGCCGGCGTCTTCGCTTCGCTCTCCGGGCGCTGTCCGGTCTTCCCCGTTACGGCTCCCCTAAGCGCGTCCAGATTCTTCCCGATCACTTCCGGCGCCTTTTTGAATTTATCGAGCGCCTCTCGGGTCTTCTGGGACGGCGCGTCTTTTTCATCCTGAGCCGCTCCGATCCCGGAAAGGGCGACGATGCCAGCCAAGGTCAAGGGTAACCACCAGCGGTTCATATCACTTCTTCGCCGCCTTTTCTTTTGCTGCCTTCTCCGCCGCTATTTTCGCCCGCTCCGCTTCGTCTAAAAAGCGGAACGTTGTCACGAGCGTTGCGGTATCGATGGTGACCTGTTCCTGGTTCACCTTGGGATTTTTCATCTCGATATTGTTGATATTGACCAGACGATTCAGCCTGCCCACCTCGTCGAAGAAGCCGACCACGCTATGAAATTCCCCTCTGACGACGACGTCCACCGGGATCTCGGCGTAAAAATCCTGGGGATTTTCCGCCCGGGGGCGGAAAAGCAATATATCCAAACCGGATTCCCGCGCCTTGCTGGAAATGTTCGCCAAAAGATCGGGGATCTCCTTTTGGTCCGGAAGCTGGGCGATGGCCTCGTTGAGCATGCCGTTCAGAAGCACGATTTGCTGCTTGAGCTGGGGCAAATTCGCCACCAGAGCCTTTTTTCGGTCGCGCTCCGTCCTGGCCAGCTCGACGCTTTGCTTGAGATCCGAGATTTGAAAAGAAAAACGCGTATAGAGAAAGAAGTAATCGAAGAACAGCAAAAGAATAATCACGCCGGCCAAAATGCCGAGCTTCTGTTGCCGCGGCAATTCTAAAATACGGTTCAAAAATTCGTTCATGGCTTTTTTACCTTGCCAGGAGGACTCGCGGCGCCGGCGTCCTTAGCCGGCTCCGCGACGGACGGCTGGTAGACCAGGCGCGACCGCACGGAAAATTTTTTCAGCAAAAGCTTGTCCTGCTCGCTCTGGCTGGTCTCCACCAACTCCACATTCTTGAAATAGTCGGAGCTGGAAAGCGCTTTGAGAAAATCGGCCACCGTTTGGTTGTCCACGGCTATGCCGTTCATCGACAAGTTGCCCGAAGTTTCCTTGAATTCCGTGAGCCAGAGCCGGGGCGGAGTCGCCCCGGAGAGGCTCTCCATGACGCGCACGGGGCCGACCTTCTTTTTTCGAAGGTCTTCGATGACTTTGACTTTCTGTTTCAGATCGCCGACTTTTTTTTGCAGTTCCGTGACCTCTCTCGCTTCGGCCTCCATCGCGGCAATTTCCTGGCGCGCGCTTGCGAGTTCTCGACTCAAGGCGGTCGTGCGGTATAATTGATACAGGAGCACGATGAGGATCAGCCCCAGAGTAGCCCCTAATGCAAGAGCGGCGATCGTGAGGTCTTGGCGTCTGCCGATCTCGGCCTTGATCTCGCGAGCCGATAGCAGGTTGATGCGGATCATTTATCTCCCGGTCTCCTGATTGAAAGTCCGGCGCCGACGGCCAAAGCGGGGGCCGCATTGGCCAGGTAGTCTCGATCGATATTCCTGGCTAAGTTGAAGCCGCGGAACGGCTCCGACAACTCGACTTCAACCCCCAGTCGTTCCCCCAGAGTCCGCGCCAGTCCCGGGACCCGAGCGCTTCCTCCGCTGAGAAAAACCTTGTGAATTCCTTCCTCGTCGGCAACCGCGCGGTAAAGGCTCAACGTCCGGCTTATCTCGGCCACCAGGTAATCCGCCGTAGGCTTCAACAAGGTCTCGACGTCGGCGCTCTTTTTTCCTTCAGGCTGGCCGGTCACCTTGAGCGTCTCGGCCTGATCGTAGGAGAGCTGAAGCGAATGGACGAGCGCTTCAGTAAACGCCTCGCCTCCGACCGGGAGGTCTCCGGTGAACGCCGACACCCCGTGCTTCAATACGTTGATGCTCGTATAACGCGCGCCCACATGGATCAGGCCGACGACGCCGTTGGATTCCGGCTCGTAGTTGATCTCGTACATATTTTCCATCGCAAAGTAGTCGACGTCGACGATGGTCGGGGTGAGCCCGGCCTCCTTGATGACCTGCGTGTAGCTATTGATGATCTCCTTCTTCACCGCTACTAGAAGCACGTCGATCTTGTTGCCGACCTCGAGAAAATCCAATACCTGGTAATCGAGGTTGACGTTTTCGAGCGTATCCGGAATGACCTGGCTGGCCTGAAACTCGACGTTGGCTTCGAGTTCTTCTTCAGGTTGGGAGGGAAGCTGAATCTTTTTAATGATGGCGACTCTCCCGGGCACCGCTGAAATAACTTGTGTCGCCTTGACGCCATGGTTCTGTATCAAGCTCTGAATTGTCCGCACCACGACGTCCCGATCCGCGACCATGTTGTTCTGTATGGCCGTCGCGGGGAGCGGCACAATGCCGACGTTGATCACCCGGTAGCCGTTTTTTTCCACGGCCGCTTCGACCATCTTGATGGAGCTGGAGCCGATATCGAGCGCTACGTAACCTTCGTCGCTACGAAAAGGATTCAGCGCCGCCAAGTCGAGATTTTTCCAGAGTGCCATTTTCTAGGTTATTGCGTGAAGACTCGGTTTTTCTGCGAGATCTTAAGCCCAAGGGCCAGGACAATTTTGCGTTTGGTCGCCAACCGACATTTAAGGCCCCTCTCGATCCGGTCCAGGGTCAGCGGTGAAATGCCGGCCAAACGCGCCAGTTCTGCCCTGCTCAACATCTTAGCCTCGCGAATTTTCCTGACCTTGTTTTTTGCTTCCATCCGCACCCGTTATTTTTTGGCTTCCTAAGCGGCAGTTATTGTGAACCAGTTCATAGGACCTTGTCAACCGAATAAAACATAATTATGTATAATTACGTAGGTGCCTGTTTTTGTCCCGTTGGTTCGTTTGGCGTTCCTTGGAGCAATAAATATGCTCAGCAAGCAATAAGTGTGCACACCATGCGACGGTAAAATATCTCAGCGATTCTGTTTATCTTGAGGGGGAATTTGCCTATCCGAAGACGAAAAATGGCCAACTCGAAGTGAAATTGAACGTTATTGTCATTATGAGGGGGTAGACTCGACATTGGGATAACCAGACTGCACAGGACTAGAACTGCACTAGATTGCTTTTGCAGATTTGAGTAGATAATAGACCTGCCATGCCTCGGCGCGAGGGCGGGTTTGCCCAAGTCATCGTCCCCTCCCCGCTAAGAGAACCGCTCACCTACGAAGTACCGCCCCATCTACGAGGCAAGCTGAAAATCGGCATGAGAGTTATCGTTCCGCTGGGAAGGCGGAGCGTCACCGGGGTCGTGGTGGGTTTTTCATCCGAAGCTCACCTGAAGCAAGTCAAAGAAGTCGCGGACGTTTTGGACGAACAGCCGGTTTTCGACGACGCCTTGCTCCGGATGGCCCAATGGCTCGCCCAATATTATCTAAGCTCGATCGGGGAGGTCGTCGCAACCATCCTACCGTCGGGTTTGAGACGCGAAAGCCATAGGACCATTAAAGTCATGCGGGGAGAATTTCCGGCAACCGGAGCTCTACAGCATAAAATTCTCGCAGCATTGCGCGCGCGGAAGGGAACCGTCACGGTCAAAGATTTGGCGCGAAGATTTCCCGGCGGAAGTTTCTACGGCGCGCTGGAGGCGTTGGCAAAGATCGGCGCGATCAAAATCCATGAAGCACAGTTTCGACCGGCAAAAGACAAGATTCTCAATCCAGTGCCTGAGGGGCCGGTGAGTGTGCCGAGTTTCCGGAATTTTTCTCTCACATCGGAGCAGGAGAAAGCGCTTCAGGCAATCGCTGAAAGACTCAACCGGGGAGGATTCGAATCGTTTCTGCTTTACGGTGTAACTGGCAGCGGCAAAACGGAGATCTATCTTCGCACCATGGAGCTGGCGCGAAAAGCCAATAAGCGCAGCCTCATCCTCGTTCCGGAGATTTCTTTGACCCCTCAATTGCTCGACCGCTTGGATGAGCGATTTCCCGGTCGCGTTGGCGTGCTCCATAGCCGCCTTGCGGGGAGGGATCGCTGGGGGCAATGGCGGCGCATTTTAGCCGGCGCTGTCGATATCGTGGTCGGCGCCCGTTCCGCGATCTTCGCGCCGGTGCCCGACCTTGGGCTCATCGTCGTCGATGAAGAGCACGATCCCTCCTATAAGCAGGAAGAAGGACTGCGCTACAACGCAAGAGACCTCGCGGTCGTGCGCGCCAAACTGCTCGGCTGTCCCGTCGTCTTGGGGTCAGCGACCCCGGCGATCGAGAGTTTCGAAAACTGCCGCGCCGGCCGCTATCGGCGTGTGGAGCTGACCGAGCGCGTCGAGCGGAGGTCCCTGCCCGAAGTTGCAACCGTCGATCTGAGAGACGCGCAGTGGAATACCGCGGTCGCGGAAAGTTCGGCCGACCATCGACCGCTGCACAAACGGGTACTTTCGCCGCTCTTAAAACAGGCGTTGGAAGAGAATCTCGCGCGCGGCCGGCAAAGCCTGATTTTTCTTAACCGGCGGGGTTTTGCCAATTTTCTCCAGTGCCGCCTGTGCGGCTTTGTGCTGCGGTGCTCCCAGTGCAGCGTTGCCATGACGTTTCATCAGCGACAGAAAAGCGTTCTTTGTCATCATTGCGGCTCGCGCAAGCCTGCCGGTGATGTTTGTCCGGGTTGCGGCCAGGTTTCTCTTGTCCCGATCGGCTCCGGCACCGAACAGTTGGAGCAGGAGCTTCGCCTGCTGCTGCCCGGCGCCAGAATCGCGCGCATGGACCGGGATACGACCGGAAATAGAGGCGCCCAGGAACGCTTGATCCGCCAGTGGGAAAAAGGCGAGATCGACGTTCTGGTCGGAACGCAGATGATCACAAAAGGTCACGACGTTTCGGGCGTCACTCTGGTGGGCGCCGTTCTCGCTGATCTTTCTTTAAATCTCCCGGACTTCAGAGCCGCGGAGCGGACTTTCCAGCTTCTCAGTCAGGTGGCGGGGCGAGCGGGAAGAGGAGACGACCCCGGCCGGGTGATCATTCAGACCTACACGCCGGAACATTATGTGTTTCAACACGTCCGGAGCCACGATTACAAAAGTTTTTTCGCCGCCGAGGTGGAATTTCGCCGCGCCTTGAACTATCCGCCGTTCAGCCGTCTCGTGAATCTTCGTCTTGAAGGACCGGGGGCCGAGGAGATCGAAAACAAGGCCAAGGGTTTGGCCGATTGGCTCCGCGCCGAGTGCCGGCGACAGCCGACCACCTACAGCGGTATCGAGGTGCTCGGCCCGGCGCCCGCGCCGATCGCGAAACTGCGCGGCCGCTATCGCTGGCAAATTCTCCTCAAGGGGAGAAAGAGCCCGCCGCTTCTGGAGCTCGCCGGCCGCGCGAAATTGACAGTGCCGCGCTCGAACCGCGCGCGTCTTCACATTGATGTAGATCCGTACAATATGCTATGAAAATAGTCGATCATGGCGATTCTAAAGATCCTCAAATACCCTGATCCGATTCTAAAAAAGGCCGCGGCGCCGGTGGAATCCGTCACCGTGGAAACGAGCCGCCTGATCGAAGATATGGTCGAAACCATGTACCGAGCGCCGGGCGTCGGCCTGGCGGCGCCACAGGTCGGCGTGTCGCGGCGGATCATCGTTCTCGACCCCGATCATGAAAATCCTGGCAAGAACCTTCTCAAACTGATCAACCCGGAGATCCTTCACGCCGAAGGCGAAGTGATGTGGGAAGAGGGCTGTCTCAGCGTGGTTGACTTCACGGTCGAGATCAAAAGGGCGGCGAATGTCAGGGTCGTGGCCTTGAACGAGAAGGAGAAAGAAGTTTCGATCGACGCGGAAGGGCTGCTCGCGGTCGCGCTCCAGCACGAGATCGACCACCTGAACGGCAAGCTCATCATCGACTACGTCAGCCGCTTGAAAAGAGATCTCTATTCGCGCCGGCTGAAAAAGATGTCGCGCGGCGGCAAGCCTCAGCCGGAAAATGCGCGGCTGATGATATAGGCTTCCAAGGTTCTCGATCTACAACTCAACCTCCTCCCCGGTCCGATGCGCATCGTCTTCATGGGAACTCCCGAGGTCGCGGCCTTTTCCCTCGAGCGCCTGTTACAGGGACCCGACCCGGTGATCGGCGTCGTCACGCAGCCCGATCGCCCGTCCGGACGCGGTCAGAAGACGGTCCCTACGCCGGTCCGAAAAGTGGCCGAGGGCCACGATATTCCGGTTCTCGCGCCGGAGAAAATCCGCGATCCGTCTTTTCTCGATGTTCTAAAAAAATGGGCGCCCGATCTCATCGTGGTGGTCGCCTACGGACGCATTCTCCCGCGCCATATCCTTGAGCTTGCGCCGCACGGTTGTCTCAACGTGCACTACTCGCTTTTGCCCAAGTATCGCGGCGCCGCGCCGGTCGCATGGGCGATCATCAACGGAGAAAAACAAAGCGGCGTGACGACCATGCGTTTGGTCGAGAAGATGGATACCGGGCCGATTTTTCTTCAGCGCGCGATCCCGCTTGCGGAAGACGAAACCAGGGTTTCGCTTCAGGGGAAGCTCGCGCCGCTGGGCGCCGAGCTGCTGGTGGAAACTATCGCCGGACTCAAAACCGGAAAGATGACGCCCAAAGACCAGAACGAATCGGAAGTAAGCTACGCGCCAATACTCAAAAAGGAAGACGGTCTCGTCGACTGGAAGTTGACGGCGGCGGCGATCGAGCGGCGCGTTCGTGGGCTCGCCCCCTGGCCGTCCGCCTTCACCTATCTCGCGGGCAACTTGCTCAAGATCCATCGCGCCCGGGTCGTCGAGACGGCAACCGAAGCGGCGCCGGGTGAAGTCGTGACGGCGGACAAAGAAGGTTTATGGATAGCCACCGGCAACGGCGTGTTAAGCCTGGAACAAGTCCAGTTGGAAAATAAAAAGCGGATGACCGCCGGAGAGTTTCTCAATGGGGCCCGAGTTGAAAAAGGCACGCGCCTCTGAGCCGACCGGAGTCAAAAGTTGCCGGGCGCTGGCTGTTGAAGCCCTTCTGAAAATTGAGACCCGAAAGGCTTACGCGGACATTCTTCTCGATCACACGCTAAAATCACATTCTCTTTCTGCCCAGAACCGAGCTCTCCTCACGCAGCTTGTCTACGGCGCACTGCGCTGGCGCGGAAAGCTGGATTGGCTCCTCGGCAAAATTGTTCATCGGCCGCTCGCCGACATGGACGGTTATCTCAGAAATATCCTGCGTCTGACGGTTTACCAGATTTTATTTCTGGATAAGGTGCCGTCCTATGCGGCCGTGCACGAAGGAGTGGAGCTTGCCAAGCGCTACGGCGGCGCGAGCGCCGGGGGATTGGTGAACGCGGTCGCGCGCCGATTGCTGCGGGAAAAAGAACGTTTGACCACGCTGGATTCCGACGCGGATCTTGTCGCGCGGCTATCCGTTTCTTGGTCGCATCCCGAGTGGCTGGTGCGAAAGTGGCTTGCTTATTTCGGCGCGGCGGAGACGGAAGCGCTTTTGCGCGCCAACAACGAAGAGTCGCCGGTTATCCTGCGCGCCAATCGGCTCAAGATAGACAGGCAGTCCCTGATAGAAAGGCTTCAAGCAGCAGGATTCGACGTGACGCCTGCGCCACGATCGCCGCAATCAACTCACTTGCGAAACGCTTCTTCGATCGACCAAGTCCCCGGTTTTAAGGAAGGCCTGTTTCTGGTTCAGGGCGAGGCCTCGCAGTTGGTCGGCCTCCTTCTCGACCCGAAGCCGGGCGAGAGAATTTTGGATGCTTGCGCCGCGCCGGGCGGGAAGACAACCCATCTGGCTGAGTTGATGGAGGACCGTGGGGAGGTCGTAGCTACCGATATCTCAGTCAGAGGAATCGAAAAGCTAAGACAAAATATCCGGCGCTTGGATCTTAAATCGGTGCGGCCCGTCCAGGCAGACGTAAGTCTGGAGTTGACCGGGGAGCTGGCTTTGCCCTACGATCGGATCCTGGCGGATCTTCCTTGCAGCGGCCTGGGAACGCTTCGGTCCCATCCCGAAGCGAAGTGGCATCGAGAGGAAAAAGATATCGAGCGTCTCAGCAGGTTGCAGAAAAAAATTCTCGCACGGCTTTCCTGCTATTTAAAACCCGGCGGATTCCTGGTCTACTCGACCTGCACGCTCATACGCGAGGAAAACGAGGCAGTCGTGGAGGGTTTCCTCCAGCGGCACAGGGAATTCACGTTAGAGAACGCTGCGGAATTTTTGCCCGAGAGCGCGCGGCACATGGTGCGCGGGAACTATTTCCTCGCCTTGCCGCACAGAGACGGCACGGACGGATTTTTTGCCGCGCGAATGAGGAAGAGAGCTTAAAATGAAAATCGCTCCGTCTATTTTATCGGCCGACTTCAGCCGGCTCCGCGACGAGATCCAGGCGGTCGAGAGCGCCGGCGCCGATTGGCTCCACATGGATATTATGGACGGTCACTACGTCCCCAACATCACCATCGGTCCCGTGGTCGTGGAATCCGTCCGCAAGGTGACACGCATGCCGCTCGATGTTCATCTGATGATCACGGACCCGGATAAGTACGCCCCCGAATTCATCAAGGCCGGAGCCGCCTGGGTCTCGGTCCATCCCGATACGTGCAAGGATCCGATTAAAAGTCTCGCAAGAATACGCGAGCTGGGCGCCAAGGCCTCGATCGCCGTCAATCCCGATGTGCCTTTGGAAAAGGTGGAATCCTACTTCGGCTACGTCGACATGGTTCTCATGATGACCGTCTTCCCCGGCTTTGCCGGCCAGGCGTTTATCGAAGATGTTCTGCCTAAGATCGAACGAGTCAGAAAGATAGTAGCCGAAAGAAAGCTCCCGATTCTCATCGAGGCCGACGGCGGCATCAAAGCCGATAATATCGGCCGTGTCGTCAAGGCAGGGGCCGAGGTGATCGTATCCGGCTCGGGGATCTTCAAGACCCCGGACTACGCTGCCACCATCCGCAAAATGCGGGAAAGCGTTCGTTGAGTTGATTGAGTTTTTTGGGTTCATTGATTTCATCGGGTTTGTTGAGTTGGTGAAGCGACCGGGTTCGCAAATTAATGAAGGTTCAGAGATTTGAGGATCTAGAGGTATGGAAGGAAGCGAGAGGTTTGGTGTCCATGGTGTATGCGGCAGCAAAGGAAAACGGTACGTTTGGAAAGGACTACCGATTCAAGGATCAAATCAACGCTGCTGCGGTCTCAGTAATGAGCAACATCGCAGAAGGATTTTCCCGGCGGACCAACAAGGAGTTCGTGCAATTTCTTTTTATCGCTAAGGGCTCCTGTGCCGAGGTGCAGAGCTTGCTCTACGCGGGGCTTGACCAGAGGTACCTGAGTCAGGAAAAATTCGACTCCCTCTACCGGCAAACTGATCTGATTGCCCGAATGCTTAGCCGTCTGATTACCTATCTCCGCACCAGAACCCAATAACCCGACAAACTCAATAAAACCCAAAGAACTCAAAAAACCCAACCAACTCAATAAACATAACTTTCCGGTTTGCAAAGCACGGTTTGGGGTTGTAGAGATAGTGATGTCGGGGCGTGGCTCAGCTTGGTAGAGCGCACGGTTCGGGACCGTGAAGTCGCTGGTTCAAATCCAGTCGCCCCGACCATTTTTAAATCTCACTTTTTCTTGTCAATACCTTTCAGATAACGCTCTTCCAGCTTCTCCCACTCTCCCAGCCCAACCAGCCGGTCCCTCTCTTTGAACGTCGTAAGCCGGTCGTCGATAGTCGCCGTCGAGCCGTCGCGCCTTAGGACGCTCAAAGCCTCCTTAATCGCGTAAATCGCCGCCCGTTGGGTGTCGGAGGGAAAGATCGCGATGCGGTAGCCCATTTGTTCCAGGCGCGAACCGGGGAGAAGCGGCGTTTTGCCGCCTTTGAACATGTTCACCATAAGCGGCACGTCGCGAACCGACTTGGCAATGGCCTCAAGCTCGGCCTCGGATTCGGCGGCTTCGATGAAGACGGCATCGGCCCCGAGTCGCGCAAAGGCGTTGCCGCGTTGAATCGCGTCGTCGAGACCGTGAATCGCCCGGGAATCGGTGCGGGCGATGATCGTAAAGTCTTTATCGGTGCGGGCTTCGAGCGCTGCCGTGAGCTTATTTTCCATTTCAGCAAGAGGAATAACTTCTTTTCCTTCCAGGTGGCCGCAGCGTTTGGGCGTGACCTGATCTTCGATGTGTATCGCCGCTACGCCGGCGCGCTCGAACTCACGCACCGTCCGTACGACATTGAGCGCGTTGCCGTAGCCGGTATCGGCATCGGCGATGACGGGAATTTTTACCGCGCTGACGACTTGTTGCGCTCGTTCGATCACCTCCGACATCGTCATGAGTCCCAGGTCCGGCACGCCGGTGCTGCGCGCGACAGAGCCACCACTCAAATAGACCGCTTCAAACCCGGCTTCTTCCACCAGGCGCGCGGATAGCCCGTCGAACGCTCCCGGTGTCAGCAGCAACCGTTTTCGGGCGAGCAGTTCGCGTAGTTTCTTTCGGAGGTTCATTTGCTTTCCCCTTGCTTCGATATCCTCCGGAGCGCATCGATTCGCTCCGCCGGCGATGGATGGGAATAATGATAAGCCGAATACCACGGATGTGGCGTAAGGTTAGAAAGATTTTTAATTGTGAGCTTGATCAACGACTCTTCCATCGGTTCTGGATCTTTCAGCACTTCTACGGAGAAGCGGTCGGCCTCGTATTCATGCTTCCGCGAAAGATAGTTCAGCAATGGATGGAGATAGAACGTGGCGGGGCCGGAAAGCAAGCTCGCCAGCACCAGAGCTACGTGATGAGAGGCTTTTTCGAATCCAAAGGCAGTGAATAGAGGCTCGTAGTCGATCAGGAAGCTCAAAACATACAGGCCGGCCAAAAGAAAAACCGATTGCAGCACGAGCATCCTGCGAATGTGCTTCATCTTGTAATGGCCGATCTCGTGCGCCAATACCGCCACGGCTTGATCCACCGTCATCTGCTCGACCAGCGTGTCGAAAAGCACGATGCGCTTGGATTTGCCCAAGCCGGTAAAATAGGCATTGGAATGGGCCGAGCGGCGCGACCCGTCCATGGTAAAAATACCGCTTGTCTTAAAACCCAACTGATTCGCCAACGCCAGTATCCGCCGTCGCAGCTCGCCTTCCGGCAAAGGCTCGAATTTGTTGAACAGCGGCGCGATCAAGCTCGGATAGAGCACGACCATCAAAAGCTGAAATCCGATCACAAAGAGAAAAACCCAGAACCACCAGTAGGCGCCCGCGGCATCCATCAGCCGGAGGATAACGAAGAGAAACGGAATACCGATCAGAAGCGTGAGCACGAGCCCTTTAATTTTGTCGAGAACGTAAAGACGGGGCGTCGTCTTGTTAAAGCCAAAGCGCTCTTCGAGGACGAAGGTCGAGTAGATATCGACGGGAAGGCTCAGGATAGAAACGATCAGGCCGACACTCAGGCAAAAAATAATTCCCGTCGCATAAGTCGCCGCGGGAAAATGCGCTCCGAGATTTTGCGCGAAGCGGTCGAGGGCGGGAAGGACGCCGCCGAAGAGGATCCAAAGCGTCACCAGCGCACCGTAGATCGCCGCCCAGCGCTGGAAGCGCCCTTTGGTTACGGTGTATTCCACCGACTTTTCATAATCCTCGCGGCTCATGACGCCGGCAAAGAAGTCGGGGATTTTACCCTCGGCCGATCGCCTCCTGACGTAGGCGAGGTTCTGTTCGTTGAGAATAAATTCGACGAAAAATTCAAGGAAGAAGAGGACGAGAACCAGGCCGATGATGAACTGGGGGGTCAATTGGCCCCGGCTTACTGCTCCGCGGTAACGGGTTCAGCGGGAGCCGGTTGGTCGATATAGTTGAAGGTGAGACGATCGTCGCTCTCGTCGACCTCGACTTTGCCGCCGCTTTGCAACTTGCCGAAGAGGATCTCGTCGGCCAGCGGCCGCTTGACCTCGTTCTGAATCAAGCGCGCCATCGGCCGTGCGCCGAAGATCGGATCGTATCCTCGCCGGGCCAGCCATTCGCGCGCGCGCCGCGTGAGCGACAGTGAGACTTTTTTCTCCAGGAGCTGTTGGTTCAGCTCGCCCACGAATTTGTCCACCACGCAGAGAATCACTTCGGGGTTAAGCGCGTTGAACGCGATGACCGCGTCGAGGCGGTTCCGAAACTCGGGGCTGAACATCTTCTCGATCGCCTCTTTGCCTTTGCCGATGTTGGTGACCGCGCCGAACCCGAGCGGCGCTCCGCTCATCTCGCGCGCCCCGGCATTGGTCGTCATGATCAGGATAATATTGCGGAAGTCCGCCTTCCTGCCGTTATTGTCCGTGAGCGTCGCGTGGTCCATGACCTGGAGGAGAATGTTGAAGAGATCGGGATGCGCTTTTTCGATCTCGTCGAGCAGCAGCACGGCATAGGGATTCCGGTTTACGCCGTCGGTCAGGAGTCCTCCCTGGTCGAACCCTACATAACCCGGTGGTGCGCCGATCAGCCGCGAGACCGTATGCTTCTCCATGTACTCGCTCATGTCGAAGCGCATAAATTCGACGCCGAGAATCCGCGCGAGCTGCTTCGCCACCTCGGTTTTGCCGACGCCGGTCGGCCCGGAGAAAAGAAAGCAGCCGATCGGCTTTTCCGGCTGGCCGAGGCCGGAGCGCGACAGCTTGATGACGCTGGCGAGGCTCTCGATCGCCTGGTCCTGACCGAAAACGACCGCTTTCAATTCTTGTTCGATGTTCTGGATCTGCAACCGGTCCGAAGACGATACGCTGCGCGGCGGGATCTTGGCGATCTTGGCGACGATCTGTTCTATATCCTTGGTGCCGACGACCTTCTTGCGTTTCTCTTCCGGCATCAACTTGACCGCCGCGCCGACCTCGTCGATCACGTCGATCGCCTTGTCGGGGAGCCGCCGGTCGTTCAGATGCTTGGCGGAAAG
Source organism: Candidatus Binatia bacterium (assembly GCA_036504975.1). Taxonomy (NCBI): domain Bacteria; phylum Candidatus Binatota; class Binatia (SeqCode); species Binatia bacterium. The sequence goes on from DASXUF010000194.1 coordinate 28,193, forward strand.
ATCGACCGCGGCGCGCAGCGCCCCGGCGCTGTAGCGGACGCCGTGGTGCTTCTCGTAATGCGGCTTTAGCCCGAGCAGTATTTTGTAGCTCTCTTCCAGGCTCGGTTCGGAGATTTCGATCTTCTGAAAGCGGCGCGCCAGCGCCCGGTCGCGCTCGAAATAGCTCTTGTAGTCGTGGTAGGTCGTCGAGCCGATGCAGCGAAGCGCGCCGGAAGCGAGCGCCGGCTTTAAAATATTCGACGCGTCGAGCGAACCGCCGCTGGTCGCCCCGGCGCCGACGACCGTATGAATTTCGTCGATGAAGAGAATCGAGTTGGGCTGTTTTTTGAGCGCGTTCAACACGCCTTTCAGACGGGCCTCGAAGTCGCCGCGGAATTTCGTCCCGGCCAAAAGCGCGCCCATGTCGAGGGCGTAAATCACCGCGTCCTTCAGAACGTTGGGAACTTCCGCCTGGTGAATCTTCAGCGCCAGGCCTTCGGCGATGGCCGTCTTGCCGACGCCCGGATCGCCGACGTAAATGGGGTTATTCTTCCGCCGCCGGCAAAGCACGTGGATCGTCCGCTCGATCTCCGTCTCGCGCCCGATCAGCGGGTCGATGTGTCCTTCGCGCGCCTTTTTTACCAGGTTGACGGTGAACGCTTCGAGCGGGTTTTTGACCGGCGCCGGGCGCTCGTCGTCCGGCGTCTCCATCGGACTCGCCGGCTCTTCTTCGCTGACCGGAATTTTCGAGATGCCGTGAGAGACGTAGCTCACCACGTCGAAGCGGTTGAGCCCCTGCTCTTCGAGGAGATAGACGGCGTAAGAGTCCGGCTCGCGAAAAATCGCGATCAGGAGATTGCCGCCGTTAATTTCCTTTTTTTCCGCCGACTGGGCGTGAATCACCGCCCGCTGCAGCACACGGTGAAAGCCGATGGTCTCCTGCGGCTCGTGGTCGAGCCCGTGGTGGACGGATTCGAGGTGAGTGGTAAAAAAATCTTCCAGGCCTTTTTTGAGGCGCGCCGGATCGCCGCCGCAATGAACGATGGCCGAGCTGGCGTCTTTGTCCTGCAAGAGCGCGAAGAGCAGGTGCTCGACACAGACAAATTCATGCCGCCGCCGCTTAGCCTCCGAAAAGGCCAAGCTCAGGGTGGTTTTAAGCTCCTTGGTGAACATCACGCCTCTTCCATCGTGCACTTCAAGGGATATTCATTCTGCCGCGCTAAACTCTCGACCAGAGCCACCTTGGTCTCGGCGACCTCGTAGGTATAGACGCCCGCGACGCCGATCCCCTTGCGATGGACGTGGAGCATGATCTGAACGGCTTCGGTTTGCTCCTTGTGAAAGACATATTGGAGTACCTGGACGACAAATTCTTTGGTGGTGTAATCGTCGTTGTGCAGCAGGACCTTGTAGAGCGGAGGTTTTTTGAGCTTCTTCTCGGTCTCGGTGACAACCTCATGATCGAATTCTACTTCCCGGCGGCTCATGTGTCGCCTTCCTCGCGAAACCTGAATGTAAGCTAACACGCTTCTAAAGACCGTGCAATCTTGCAACCCATCCTCTTGCAGCACCCGTTGAAAAAAGAGATATTTGAAGCAGCTTCCTTTGTTCCGCTCACGCGAAGTCGAAGAACTAATCACTGGAGGTTCCTCCTATGCTGTCCAACAAAGTTCACGAGCTCATGACGCGCGACCCGATCACCGTCTCCGTGTCAAGCACGATCTTCGAGGTCATGGAGCTGATGGCGGCAAAAAATATCGGACGCGCGATCATCACGGAAAACCAAGCCACGGTCGGCATATTTACGGAGAAAGACGTCCTCAAGCGCGTGATGAGCTCCCGGCTCGACCCCAAATCCACCCCGATCAAAAAGGTTATGACGAGCCCGGTCCGTTCCGTTCCGGAAGACACGCACATCATCGAGGCGCTGGCGAAAATGTACCGCTCGAAGTTTCGCCATCTTCTCGTGCGCGAGAAAAAAGGGAAGATCGTCGGCATCATCTCGATGCGGCGCATTCTTGAGTTCGCCGTCGAATTGGGACAGCGCCTGGCGGAAAGCCAGACCGTCGGCAATATCATGTCGAAGGACCTCGTCACGATCGAGGCTGCGCAGTCGATTCAAGACGCGATCGATCTCATGATCAAGAAGGACAAGGGCTGTGTCGCCGTCATGAGCCAAGGGAAGCTCGCGGGGATCGTTACCGAACGCGACGTATTGAAGCGCGTCGCCGTCAAAGGACTCGACACAAAAAACACGCCCGTTCAGAAGGTCATGACGACCAATTTGGTGACCCTGCCTGAGACGGCCCTGATCGGACAAGTTCTGGAAGAGATGCACAAGCGGCGGTTTCGTCATATGGTGATCTTGGGGGCGGGAAATCAACTCGTCGGGATTGTTTCGATGCGCGACGTCCTCAAGTATGCGAAGGCTCTCGACGTGGATGAAAACGTGCGCAGCACATGGAAGGAAATCGAGGAGTTTTGGGAGTCCGATGAGCATTATACCCCGGGGTAATGGGTCCCTTTTTGTTGTCTTTACGGGCGATCCCTGGTAAGTTAATAAAATTAGGGAGGGGGAGGTAACTCAGCGGTTCAATTATGGAAACATCAACCATCAACGATCTCAGCATATCCATTGCGACCGAAAACGGGACCGGCAGCGCGTCGGCCAATAACATCGTGTTCAAGGCGATTTTCAAGATGGGAATCCCCTGCTCTTCGAAGAACATGTTCCCGTCGAACATTCAGGGCTTGCCGACCTGGTATCAGATTCGGGCCTCCGCCGACGGCTACATGGCCCGCAAGGACGTGATCGACGTCGTGGTCATGTTCAACGACGCGACCGCCGCGAAGGACATTTATCGCGTCCGGGACGGCGGCATCATTATTTACGACGACTCCACACCGCTTTCCCCTACTCTCAAGAGGGACGGCGTCCAGTATTTTGGCGTCCCGGCCAACAAGCTCATCCAAAAAATCGTGCCCGCCTCGCCGCTCCGCGTCAAGCAGCGAAACATGGTTTACGTCGGCGCCCTGGCCGCGCTTTTCGGCATTGACATGGAGACGATCAAAGCTGTCCTGCAAGACACCTTCGGCAAAAAACCGGCGGTTATCGAGTCGAACCTCGTCTGCATCGAGGCCGGATTCAACCACGTAAAAGAAAAAGGCTACACGCAGAACATCGGCCGGCTGGAACCCATCCCCAACGGCAACAAGGGCAAGATCATCACCGAGGGGAACACTTCCTGCGCCTTGGGCGCCATCTACGGCGGCGCATCGGTCATCTGCTGGTATCCTATCACTCCCTCAAGCTCGCTGGCCGAAGCCATCGAGTACTACATGCCGCGCCTCAGGAAGACCGACGGCAAGGCAGCTTACGCGATCGTTCAAGCGGAAGACGAAATCGCCGCCGCCGGCATGGTCGTCGGCGCGGGATGGATGGGGGCGCGCTCCATGACCTCCACTTCCGGGCCGGGGCTTTCGCTCATGAACGAGACGATCGGACTGGCCTACTTTGCCGAGATCCCCTGTGTCTACTTCATCATCCAGCGCGGCGGACCCTCGACCGGGCTACCGACGCGGACGCAGCAGGCCGACATCCAGCTTATGTACTACGCCTCGCACGGCGATACCCGCCACATCATTTTGATTCCTCACGACATGAAATCCTGCTTCGATCTCTCGCGCCGAAGCTTTGACTACGCCGAGCGCTTTCAGACGCCGGTCTTCGTCATGATGGACCTCGACCTCGGCATGAACCTCTGGTCTTCGGAGCCGCTGAAGCTCGAGAAAGAACCTTTCGACCGGGGCAAGCTTCTTACGGCGGAGCAGCTCGAACAATGGGAGAAGCAAGGGAAAAAATTCCGCCGTTACTTCGACCAGGACGGCGACGGGATTCCCTATCGGACGATTCCCGGAAATCCGAATCGAAAAGCTTCTTACTTCACCCGCGGCTCGGGCCACGATTCCGACGCGCGCTACTCCGAAGACGAAAAAGACTACAAAGAGACTCTCGACCGGCTGAGAAAAAAGTTCGAGACCTCCCGCAAGTACGTTCCCAAGCCGATCGTCGAAATGCAGGAAGGCGTCAAGACCGGGGTCATCTGCTTCGGCTCGAGTTACGAGGCCGTGCGCGAAGCGCGGGACCGCTTGAAGGCTTCGGGACTTAAGACCGATCACCTGTTGTTGCGGGCTTTGCCTTTGACGGAAGAAACCAGAAAATTCGTCGCCGCTCACGACGTGATTTATCTCGTCGAGCAAAACCGCGACGCGCAGATGGCTTCGATCTTCAAAGACGAGTGGCCGGACCTCGGCGCAAAGATCGTCAGCGTTCTCATCTACGACGGCCTCCCCGTAACGACTTTGGAAGTCGTGCGCCAGATCCGGCAGCATCACGGCGGCGAGCTAAAAAAAGAGGAAGAGAAATGGCAGGAGAAAAAGCTAATCGCCTAAGCTTAACCGAGAAGGACTACGAGGGCGCGCCCTCGACGATGTGCCGGGGCTGCGGACACGACGCGATCTCGGCATCGGTCATGCGGGCGTTTTTCGAGAGCAGCGTCGATCCGCGGAGAGTCGTCAAGCTCTCCGGCATCGGCTGCTCGTCGAAAACCCCTGCTTATTTTCTCAGCCAATCTTTCGGCTTCAACGCCGTACACGGACGCATGTCCGCAGTGGCGACCGGCGTCAATCTCGCCAACCACGCGCTGATTCCGATCGGCGTATCGGGCGACGGCGACACGGCGGCTATCGGACTCGGCAACTTCTGCCACATGATGCGGCGCAATGTGAACATTACCTATATCGTGGAAAACAACGGCGTCTACGGTCTTACCAAAGGCCAGTTTTCAGCCACGGCGGACAAAGGCAGCGTGATGAAGGGGGGCAAGGTCAACGACATTCCCGCGCTCGACATCTGCGAGCTGGCTATTATCCTCGGTGCGACCTACGTCGCGCGGAGTTTTTCCGGTGATCGCAAGCAGTTATCGCCGCTGATTCAGGGAGCGCTGGCGCACAAAGGCAGCGCCATTCTCGACGTGATCAGCCCGTGCGTGACGTTCAACAACCACGAAGGCTCGACCAAGAGCCTCAAGTACGTGAAGGAGCATTTAGACCCGATCCACGACATCGACTTCATCCCACCTTATCAGAATATCGAAGTGGATTATAAAGAAGGGACGGAACATCCGGTTACGCTGCACGACGGCTCGCGCATCGTTCTCCACAAGCTCGGAAAGGACTACGACCCGACCAGCAGGATGCAGGCGCTCCAAATGATCCACGCGTCGGTGGCCGAAGGAAAATTCTTGACCGGGCTTATCTACTACGATCCCAACCGGCTGGATTTTGCCACGGAGCTGAATCTCGGCGACACGCCGCTCGCCGAGCTGGAGGAGAGCGTGCTGCAGCCGCCGGCGGAATTGCTCGACCGCATCAACGCCGACTTCATGAAGTAATCCTTGGCGCCGATAACGGGCGCCTGCTACGTTGCCGCTTCAGCCTGGCATTTTTCTTATCCCCGCTCCCCAACCCTCTCCCTGTGGGAGAGGGAAGGGTGAGGGAAATATGCTCCGGCGCGAGGCTTCGCGGCGCCTTGCATCCGCCACGTTCTTGGCGCCAAGGTTTCTAGTCGTTTGATGCCGGAAGGTTAAGAAACCGCCGCTTTCTTCTGTCCCAGTCCCCGCCAGGTTTGAATGATCTCGTCCGACGTCGCCACGAGGCCAAAGTGGCGGCGCATATTCTCCAGCGTCGATTCGTGCATTTTAAGATCGTACGCCGCCGAGCAATCGCCCACCATCGTTACGTAATAATCGTACATGTAGGCGTCCCGCGTCGTGGTCTCGACGCAGACGTTGGTCGCCACGCCCGTAGTTAACACACTCTCGATGCCCTTTGCCTTAAGAACGGTGTTGAGGTCGGTGTTGATAAACGCGCTATAGCGATGCTTGATGACCACCCTCTCGGATGGCAGCGGTGAAATGCCCTCGTAGAACTCGGCGCCCCACGTTCCCTCTCGGCAGGTATTTAAAACTTTTTGCTGCGACTTGCGATAAATCCAGCTCGGCGTGTCGGTCCACTCGCCGTGCGTCGTTTTGATATAGACGACCGTCAGGCCGACGCGCCGCGCCTCGTCGATGAGACGGATGAGCCTCGGCACCATCACTACCGACGCGCTCACGTCCTCGCCGCGCTGGGCCGCGCTGCCCTTCGGGCTCACGAAGTCATTCTGCACGTCGACGACGAGAAGCGCCGACCAGCGCGGATCCCATCTTTCCGTTGGAGTTTTAAGCACCAGCATGAGTTCCTCCTTAAAGTTAAGCTTTCAGCCTGATTGCTGTTTTAGTGTTCGTGCTTTCTTTGCAATCCGCCGTGACCCATCGCGACGATATCCGCGCGTGTAATTGTTTCGCCTGCGAGCAGGCGCGGCAGGAGCACGTCGAAAGCCGTGATCGGATCGTGCATCACGCAGCCGGAGAGTCCCAGGATCGGAATTTCTTTTAAGTACGCCATGAGGAACATCGAGCCGGGAAGTACGGGAAAGCCATGGCATTCGACCTGAGCGCCGCTACGCCGGATGCCTTCGGGTGTGAGATCGTCCGGATCGACCGACATGCCGCCGCTAACCAAAATAAGGTCGGCGCCTGCCGCCTCTGCCTCTTTGATGTTCCGGGCGATCACGTCCGGATCGTCGGGCGCGAGCTTGGCGCTTTCCAACTCGGTCCCCATATCCGCCAGCTTCCGCCGCACCACCGGCTCAAAGCCGTCTTTGATCCTGCCGGTATACACCTCGCTGCCCGTGACGATTAAATGAACCCGTCGCGGCGGAATCAGGACGATCATCACGATCGGTTTTCCTTTGCAGATCGCCTCGGCCCGCTTGACCAATTCTTCTTTCACGACGACGGGAATCGTCCGCGTGCCGCCTATCACCTCGCCCTTCTTCACGTGCCTGTCGGTCGTGAGCGTAGCGAGCATCAAATCTCCTAAAGCGTTGAACCGGGTGAGACGCGCCGCGTCGATCTTTAACAGTCCGGGGGACTCGGCGATAAGGCTGACCTTGCCTTCCACCGGCTCGGTCAAACGGATATTCGGCCCCGCCGCCGCCTTGGCCAACCTTTTCGCGGCGTCCTCTTCGTGAAGCTCGTCCTGGTCCAACTCCATGACGTAGATGTGCGCCTTGCCGACGTCGAGTAGCTTGGACACGTCTTCGGGCCGGATCACGTGGCCGCGGCGAAACGCCGGTCCTTTGTGCTTCCCCGGAACGATCTCTGTGATATCATGAGCCAACGGCAGGCCGACCGCTTCTTCTACGGGTATCACCTTAAGCATAAATCTCTCGAACGAGCACGGTTCTTTATATATCGCTCTCCCATTTAATTTTCCAACGTGGGTTGTCTTTCGCCGGCACGAATATGATAGAAGCAGGCTCATGCCGCTCTGGAAGCTGGTCCGTTATTTTCTCTACCTCGGCACTTTCGGTTTCGGCGGGCCGGTCGCGCTGGTCGGCTTCATGCACAGGAACCTGGTCGAGCAACGACGTTGGATCACCGACGATACCTACAAGCTGTCCCTCGCGCTCGCTCAGATCATGCCGGGACCGTTAGCGGCACAAGTCGCAATCGCAATTGGATATTTCGAGGCCGGCGTGCTGGGCGCAACGCTCGCCGGTCTGGCTTTCGTGCTGCCTTCGTTTTTGATGGTGGTCGCCATCTCGTTGGCCTACGTCGCGTACGGCGGGCTGTGGTGGATGCAGGCGCTTTTCTACGCGATCGGCGCCACGGTCATCGCCATCATCGCCATCGCCGCTTACAAGCTCGCCCGCAGCACCAACAAGCGCGATCCGCTGCTCTGGGGCATCTTCGTCGCGCTCACGGCGGTGACCGTGTGGACTCAGGCCGAGCTGGCGGAATTCTTTATTCTTTCGGGGTTGCTGGTTCTGCTCACCCACGCGTGGCCGGGTTGGCGGCGCGGTCTTCTCATGGCGCTCGGAGGCGGAGCGCTCGGTTTCGCCGTTTGGCTGATGGAGGCCTGGCTGCGCCAGGCCGGGACGGCGGCCGATTCCGCGGATGTGCTGGCTCAGATTCTGTTTTTTTTTACCAAGGCCGGCGCTTTTGTATTCGGCAGCGGGTTGGCGATCATTCCGTTTTTGCACCAGGGAGTGGTGCAGCAATTCGGCTGGCTCACCGAGCACCAATTCCTGGACGCCGTGGCCGTGGCGATGATTACCCCCGGACCCGTGGTTATCACCGTCGCTTTCATCGGCTTTCTCGTCGCCGGCCAGGCCGGCGCCATCATGGCGGCGATCGGCATTTTCCTGCCGGTCTATTTTTTTACGATTCTCCCAGCGCCCTGGTTCAAGCGCCACCGGGACAATCCTCAGCTTAAGGCCTTTGTTGACGGCGCGACGGCGGCCGCGACCGGCGCGATCACGGGCGCAGTGATCGTGTTGGGCGCGCGGGCAATCATTGATCTGCCTACGGCGGCGATCGGAGTCGTCAGCCTCGCGGTCCTGTGGCGTTTCAAAGTGCCGGAGCCGGTGCTGGTGACCGTTTCGGGACTGGTGGGATTGATACTCTGGCCGTTGGTCCGGGCCGGGTGACCGTCGCGCGTCCATAAAAGACAACAGCAGACGGGATAAAACATGCGCGCTGCTATCGTAGAGCTTGCAACTCTGTTCCTGAAACTCGGCACGATCGCTTTCGGCGGTCCCGCCGCGCACGTCGCGCTTATGGAAGAAGAAATCGTGCGGCGGAGGCGCTGGCTCAGCCACGAACAATTTCTCGATCTTCTCGGCGCGACGAATCTCATTCCCGGACCCAACTCCACGGAAATGGCGATCCATATAGGCTGGCTGCGCGCGGGCTGGAAAGGTCTCGTCGTGGCCGGAACTTGCTTCATCCTGCCGGCGATGCTCATCGTCTGGGGCTTGGCTGCCCTCTACGTCCGGTACGGCTCCATGCCGGAAGCGACCTGGCTCCTCTACGGCATCAAGCCCGTGATTATCGCCGTCATCGTTCAGGCGCTTTGGGGATTGGGCAAGGCAGCCGTCAAAGGACCGCTGACCGCCCTCGCCGGATTTGCCGTGATCGTTTTCTTTTTCTTCGGCGCCAACGAGATCCTGCTGCTCTTCGCCGCCGGCTTTGTCGTGATGGCTTTGCAGAACCTCAGGCAGGGCTCGACCATGTGCGGATTCGCGGGACTGACGGCACCGGCCCTTTCACCGTTGTTTACATTGGCCGGCGACCCATCGGTTACCATGGCGCTCAAACCCGTCACACTGACCGCCCTGACGTTTTTTTTTCTCAAGATCGGCTCGGTTCTGTTCGGCAGCGGCTATGTACTGCTCGCTTTTCTCCGCGCCGATTTGGTCGATCGTTGGCACTGGCTCACCGACCAGCAATTGCTGGACGCGGTCGCCATCGGTCAGTTCACGCCCGGACCGGTTTTTACCACCGCGACTTTTGTCGGCTATCTGATCGCCGGTTCTCCCGGAGCGGTTCTCGCCACGATCGGCATCTTTTTGCCGGCCTTTGTCTTCGTCGCCGCCAGCAGTCCGCTGATTCCGCGCCTGCGCCGTTCGCCGTGGGCCGGGGGATTCCTGGACGGCGTGAACGCGGCGTCTTTAGGACTGATGGCTGTGGTAACGTGGCAACTCGGCCGGTCGGCTTTGATCGATGCCTTCACGCTCACCCTCGCGCTCCTGTCGGCGCTGCTGGTCTTCCGTCTCAAGATCAACTCGGCCTGGCTCGTGCTCGCCGGAGGGAGTGCGGGATTTATTTACAAGCTTCTTTCGGGAATGTAAGCGGAACCAAGAGCGTTCTTATCAATCAACTAGCCAAGCGAATGATTTTACGTTAATCTTGGTTTCCTGCCCGAAAATGTCCTTGAATCCTAATGCGCCAATAGTTTGCACGGCCGGTTTCCCTCGCGTCCGCCATCGGTCCGGTGCGGCAAGGCTTAGGAGGTTGTAGGCAGTCGATATGGGATACGAAATCGTAATTCTGGTTCTTCTTATCGTCGCATGCTTGCTTGCCATGGCTGAGGTTGCCGTAACGACCGCGCGTAAATCCCGGCTTGTGGAATGGGTCAACCGAGGCAGTAAAATGGCGCGCGTAGCTCTGGAGCTCGTCGAGGCGCCTTACCGCTACCTTCACGCCATTCGGATCGGCATCACCCTGGTTTGCGTCCTGGCCGGCGCGCTCGGCGGCAGAATCATCGCCGAGCAATTTGCCGCATACATTGGCGTCGTCCCGGTGATCGAGCCCTATAGCCAGGTGATCGCTTTCGGCGCGGCCGTGGTCGTGATCGCATTTCTTTTACTTACGCTGGGTGAAATGATCCCGAAGCGCCTTGCGGCCATCGATCCGGAAAAAGTCGCGGTGTTGGTGGCGCTGCCGCTCCGCGCGCTGGCGACGGTTTTTTGGCCGGCGGTTCGTCTGGTGAGCGTATCGACCGACGCGCTGTTCCGGCTGTTCGGCGCGGCGCCCCACCGGGAGCGTCCGGTTACGGAGGAAGAGATCAAAACGTTGGTGCAGAAAGGCACCGAGGCCGGCGTCTTCGAGGAGACCGAGCAAGACATGGTCGAAGCCGTATTCCGCCTGGGCGACAGGACGGCGCGGGCTTTGATGACGCCGAGAACCCGGGTCGCCTGGCTGGACTTGAGCGATTCACCCGAGCAGATTCTGAAGAAAATAAGCGATAGCGGCCATTCCCGTTTTCCGGTGAGCGACGGCAACCTCGACAATATCGTCGGTGTGGTCCAGGCGAAGGATCTATTGGCCCGCGCTCTCGCGGCGGAACCGATCGACTTGAAGGCGTCGGCCCAGCAGCCGGCGTTCGTGCCGCGGACCATGTCCGCGCTGCATCTGCTGGAATTTTTCAAGCGGACCGGGAACCATATCGCACTCATCGTGGACGAGCACGGCGGCATCAACGGCTTGCTGACACACCACGACATTTTGCAAGCCATCGCCGGAGAGATCGCCCTGGAGGGAAGTCCGGCGGAATCCAAGGCCGTGCAACGTCACGACGGCTCATGGCTTCTGGATGGCATGCTGTCGGTCGATGAGTTCAAAGAGATCTTTCATCTGGAGAGCCTGCCGGGAGAAAATAGAGACGCCTATCAAACCCTGGGCGGGTTTCTCTTTACCCATATGGGCCGCGTGCCGTCGGTCTCCGACCATTTCGAGTGGAACGATCTGCGCTTTGAGATTGTCGACATGGATGGGAAGCGGATCGATAAAGTGCTGGTCTCCCCCATTGGAACCAACGGACCCGCTGGCGGCTAGGGCTTGCCTGAACATTCCATCGAGAAAACTCTCCCACATACGGCTTGGCCGAGTACGGACATAGAGACTGCGCTAATGGCAATTTGTTCCTCTGGCTCGTGGTCGTCCTGACCGCCGTCGGGGGGAGGCTGTGGGCCGCGTGTGGCGGGGAGACCCGGCTAGGAACTTCTCCCGACAATCTCTTCCGGCGGCCGTACGTGGCGGAAGACTGCGAAGATCCAAACGTCGTAAATAATTTTGAGCCCGCCGGCGAGTAAAAACGGCAAGCCCAAAGACGGGATCGCGAGAATCGCGCTCGCGAACAGCGGTGCGGCGGCGGCGCCGGTGTTTCGAGCCACCGACATGATGCCCGCTGAGGCGGCCCGCTCGCCGGAATCGACGATCGCCATCGTGTAAGACTGACGGGTAGGCACATCGAGCTGCGAGAGCAGGTGGCGTGCCAGCAGCACGACGACCGCCGACTGCACGTTGGGCATCAGCGGCACCAGGAGCAGCAGGAAATTCGACGGCAGGTGAGTGAAAACCATCGTATTCAACAGCCCTATCCGCCGCGCGATCAAAGGAGCGGCCAGGAAAGAGAGGGCGGACAAAAGGTTGGTGCCGAAGAAGATGCCGCCTAAGGCCTTGATATCGGTTTTGTAACGAAGAAAGAACCAGTAGGCGACCAGGCTCTGAACGATGAAGCCCCCGGCGAAGGCGTCGAGAGCGAACAATGCCGACAGTTTGGCGACGATGGCTCGTGACTTTTTGACGCCGATTCTGCGCGCAACTTCGGTAGGTCTGGTTCTGGCTTCGATGGCCGGTGAGAGCATGGCAAACAGGAGCAACATCAGGGCTGCGGCAGCGACATAACCTCCGATCAAGAGACGATAACCCGTGAGCAAAGGCAGCGACAGGAGCGACGGCAACCCGACCGCCAGCGCGCCGAGAGCGCCGGCGAGCGAGCCCACAAGATTGTAGACAGAAAAAACGGCGGTTCGGTTCTGATCGCCGGTCGTCTGGGGAAGGATCGCCTGTTCGATCGAAAGAAACGGTCCCACCTCTTTCCCCGAGGGGCTGATGGTTCCGAAAATAGCGGCGACCGCCAGCAACAGGGGATTGTTTGTGGCAACGAACACCAGACCCGCGAGGGCCATCAACATCGCGCCGATTACGAGAAGCGTCTTGCGACCGAAGCGGTCCGCTACACCCGTCAGAACCACGGTCATGATCGCCCCGCCCGCAAGCGCGGCGGTAAAGATCCAACCGATAGCTGTCGTGCCTAGCCCAATGACATCAAGGTAAAGGCCGAGCACTACGGACAGAAAGCCATAAGCGAATGAGCGGACGGCGCAGGCGGCCAATAGGAGCCATCCGTCTTGCGAAAGCTCCAGCACACGGCCGGATCGGCTGGATGATTGATTTGGCCTGCCCAAGAGCGGCTACCCGCGGGACGCGCTGCCCATCGAGTTCATCCGCCCGCCGTCCACCGGCAGGATCGCGTTGGTAATGTAGCTCGCCTTTTCCGAAGCCAGGAACACCGCCGCTTCCCCGACATCTTCAGGTTGGCCGATGCGTCTAAGCGGAATGCTCTCGTATTCCGGTTTCCGGTTTCCCATGTCTTTTCTTCCGAGCGGCGTGCCGACGATGCCCGAGATAATGCCGTTGACCCTGATCTTATAGGGCGCGAGATCGACCGCGGCCTGGCGCGTGAGCGCGTTGATCGCGCCCTTGGAGATCGAGTAGACCGCGGTTCCCGGACTGCCTCTCTCTCCCGATGCAGCCGAGATGTTGATGATCGCGCCGCCGCCGTTTTCTTTCATCATCCGCGCGCCGTGCTGGATGCAGAGAAAGTAGCCGGTGACGTTCACCGCCATAATCCGGCTCCATTCTTCCAGCGTCGTCTCCAAAATGTCGTTCTTGGTCGAATGCGCGACCGTGTTGACGAGAAGGTCGAGGCGTCGATGATTGGTTTTGATATGAGCGAAGAGGCGTTCCACCTGCTCCGGCTGGGACAGATCCGCGGCAAAGTGGTCGCCGCCGATTTCCGTCGCGATCTTTTTTGTTTCGTCGCCGTGGCGCGAGTGGACGATCACCTTCGCCCCCTCGCGCGCGAACGCCCGCGCAATGCCCAGGCCGATGTTGTTGGTCGATCCCGTAACCAGCGCGATTTTGTCTTTCAGCAGCATGATCGTTCTCCTTCGCTTTGAAGTGAAAAGCTATCTCAGCGCGCTGTCAGCGTCAACGTTTCGCTGAAGGATCATTGCCAAGACATCCTCCATGCACTAGACAATTATTCAATGGAAGGAGACGAACATGTGGAGTATCCATGCGGCTCTGGTTGTTGGGTTAGTTCTCGGCCTGGCGGCGTGCGCGAGTGACAGCGTGCTCCTGGTCCAGCCCCGGACCGGCGCGACGATAAAATGCGGCGGCTCCGGGTCAGGCCTCATGACGGGAATGGCCACCGTTATGGTCGATGAATGCGTGAAGAAATACGAGCCCGACGGTTACGTGCCCGAGGGGAGACTGACCGCGGCGGAGCGGGCGGATCTGGAGCGCCGCGGCGTATTGCCGAAGCCGGCTGAACCGCGCCCGACCATGTACTGAATCACCGTCCGCAGCGATCAGCTCGGGTCGACCTTTTGGCTACTCCGTCTATTCAAGTGCCTGCGCACGATAGGACTCAAACATCGCGCCACCATTGCGTTGCCTTTTGGCGAATAATGAGGACGTCCCTCGATGAAAAGTTCGGATACGCTGAATCTCCTGAGACAGGAGGTTAAGTCTTCATATTCAATGCCTCTCGCCCGTAGCATCCTCAGAACCGAATCTTTCGCCTCGGTCCCGCCGTCTTGAAAACCGATGCGACTCGGAAGGTAAACGATCAAGGGTGTCGAACCTTCCGCTTTGGCCAGTTTCGCGAAGGACGTAAGGATTTCGCTGTTGACGACCTTAACGGCCTCGTCGGAAACGACGTCCGAGCGTTGCTCCGGCCAACGAGGATATCTGGAAAGTAAAAATCGAACCAAGTAAGAGCGATGATAAGGCCGCCACTCCCACTCATGCGGGTTGTAGCCTCTGTCGTACTCGATAAAAGGCAGGTCGAAGATCGAACGGTGTGCCAGGATCGCCTCGGGGCTAAGAACCGGCGCGTTGACCATGTGAAGCTTCCCCCTATCGACGGCGAATCGCGGCTTGGCAAACGGAAAGCCCCACTCTGGAAAGCTGACGAAAGCGTAGACCGCCATGCTGCGATAGAGGTCATGGTTGATGAACCCGAAAATGACAAGATCGGGTTTCCAAGGGCGCACATCTCTCCAATATCGGAGGTAAGCCTGATCGACGCCGTAGCCGTCGACGCCAAAGTTGAGAACTTGAATCCGCGATTCGAACTCTTGTTCCAACCGATGTCCCCACGATTCCTCGAACGGAACTTCAAGGCCAAAAGTAAAAGAATCTCCGACCAGCGCGATGCGATAGGCCCGAGTACGGGCGGCATAAGATTCGCCTGCGCGGGCGCTTCGGATTCCCTCCGCGCTGCTTGAGTAGAGGCCGTCGGTACTCCGCCGATTGGCCCCGATGGTCCAGCCCAACAGATCGTCCGGAATAAAATAAGAAATGTTGCTTGGAGCTCGCTCCAGCAGCGCACGATTGCGCGCGATCGATTCGCCCCAGCTTCGGGGCAGCAAAACGGTATTCATGAATGTGGTGGCAAAGAATATTCGGGATTGGAACAGGCGAACGGTAGCCTCGCCAAAAATCAGCAAGGCGCCGACCACGACGACGTTGAGCGCAAGGGTAAACCAAAACTCTCGTCTGTTATCTCGCTGCGCCCTACGATAGCGGGAAAACAAGTAAACGCTCGAAGCGAGAAACGTCAGCGTTCCTCCAAGGAAGAACGGACTGTACCGGCCGGTTAAAAGCAGTAGAAACGGTCTGGCGCCGTTCTTGTACCATGCCAGTGCGCTCAACAGGCCTGCGCCCTCCGCGGCGTAGAAGGAAAAAAGCAGCAGGCCCACGCGGCGCGTGGCGTTCCATGATCCGAAATTCTGTTTCACCGGTCAGTTCGAAGAGAAGAAGCAGCGCTTTCACGGAAGAGAGAACCGGAAGGACTCGGCATCTAGCCTCCCAAGGTAATCATCTCGATTTTCTTGTGGTTCGCTGGATCGTAAGTCGAGGAGCGCAGCGCTTCGAGACGCTCGGAGGAGTAGCGGTCTTTCCGATTTCCCCAAACGTTGGCGATGAATTCAAAAATTTTCTCGTCCGGCGCGCCGCCGCGCAAGAGCACTTTGATATCATGTCCCGCGGAAGAAAATAGACACGTGACGAGCTTGCCGTCCGCTGTAAGCCGCGCCCGGTTGCAAGTCGAGCAAAACGGCTCGGTGACCGACGCCACCACTCCGACTTCCCCCCCACCGTCGGCAAACTCATAATCGACCGACGGCGCGCTGCCCCGGTCGCGCCCGATCTCCCGCAGCGGAAAGCGCGCCTGGATTTTTTCGATAATCTCTTTTTTCGATACGAGCTTGTCGGAAGTCCATTGGTTGGAATTGCCGACGTCCATGTACTCGATGAAGCGAATCGCAAAATCATGCTTTCTCGCGAACTCGACCAGATCGATAATGTCGTCGTCGTTGACGCCGCGCTCGACCACCGCGTTGATCTTGATCGGCCCGAGCCCCTCAACCTTTACGGCAAAGAGTCCTTCGAGGACTTTTTCCAGGTCGCCGCGCTTGGTCATGCGCCTGAACTTCTCCGGGTCGAGCGTGTCGAGGCTTACATTGATGCGCTTGAGCCCGGCGGCTTTGAGGGCGGCGGCTTTTTCGGCGAGCAGCGAGCCGTTGGTCGTGAGGCAGAGATCCTTGAGCCCTTCGAGCTGCGAAAGCTCCGCCACCAGAAACTCCACGTCGCGGCGCACCAGCGGCTCTCCGCCCGTCAGCCTGATCTTCTCCACGCCGGCGCGAACGAAAAGCCGCGCCACTCGCGCGATCTCTTCGAAAGAAAGGATCTCCCGTTTATCGATCCACTCGTACTCGTCGAGCGGCATGCAATACGTGCAGCGGAAGTTGCACCGATCGGTAACCGAGATTCTGAGATCCTTGATCGGGCGGTTATATAGGTCGCGTACCATCGTCCTTTAACTTCGCACAAAATGGAGGAGCGCTGCAAGCGCGCCTCGTTGACGGCAAAGGTTCATCTGCTATGGTATTGAGCGCTTTATGAGCCTGCGCCAACAGCAGATCATGGTCTTTGTCGCCACGGTGGTGGTGATTTTCGGTCTCTTCGCCACAGGCATCTTGTTGGTCGCGAAGCGGCTGACTACGGAAGCCACGCTCCAGACTGCCCTGCTTCTGGCCCGGCAAGTCGAGATCGCCCTGGCGCAGAGCCTGCAGCAAGCTCCTGACGCGCCGCCGAACGCTCCGCCGACCGCGGCTCAGCAGCAAAACAAGCCGTCTTCATCGTTCTGGGATTTTCTTGGGCGGCTCTACCCAGGCAATCCACCAGCGGCCAGCAATCCACCCGCGAAAACCCCGCCCACCCCTTGGCGTCACACGCAGGTCCAGGGCTTGATCAAGGCCTACATCGACCGCAACTCCAGCATTCAGGCGATGTGGGTGCTGAACTCGGAAGGCAAAATTCTCTACTCGTCCCAAAGCCGGGAACAAGGCCAAACGCTGGCGGAACCGGCGCTGCGCGAAAACCTTGCCAAAGGAATCACCACGATCGAATCGTACAGCGACGATGAACAGACGTATTACGACGTTCTCGTGCCGCTGCAGATGCCGGAAGGCGCGCGCGGTACCGGCGGCTTGAGATTATGGATCAACCCTTCGGACTGGACCGGGCTCGTCTCGGGTCTATGGCGGCAATTCACCCTGCTGTTTCTGCTCGGCGCCGACGTCGCGCTGCTCGCCGCCTTTCTCACCACGGCGTTGTACACGCGGCGGTTTCGCTTGATCAACGAGGCCTTGCGCGAAGCGGAGGCCGGCACGTATCAAGCCCGGCCGCGTTACGGCAGCCGGGATGAAATCGGTACCAGTCTCGACTTGATCGACCGTTTGGTGATGAAACAGCGCGGCCACATCGGTCTCACCGCGCCTTTGCAGCGCGTGTCCGTGGCGGCGCGGACTCTGGTCCACGAGATCAAAACTCCTCTCAACGCCATGACCGTGCATCTGGAGCTGCTGCGCCACTCCGCTCCAAACGCCCAAAGCAGCGACACCTCGCCCCAAGTGGCGACGCACCAGCGATCGCTGGAAGCGCTCGACGCCAGCGCCCGACAGGTCGATCAATTGCTGCGCGATTTCGCCGATTACAGCACGCCGGTGACGCTGGAGCGGCAACCACTCGACGTGGCCCGGGTCCTCGAAGCGAGCGTGGAAGCCATGTTGGCCCAATGCACCGCCCAGAGGATCGCCGTCACCATGGATCTCCCCGCCGGGCCGTGGATGCTGGAAGGCGATCAGCTCCGCTTGCGCCAGGCGTTCGATAACTTGCTCAGGAACGCCGTGGAAGCGCAGCCCCACGGCGGCGCCATCCAAGTCAGCGGCGAGCACAACGGGAATCAAATCACCCTCCGCTTCAAAGACTCCGGCCCGGGAATTCCTCCGGAGAAGCTCGCCACGATTTTCGATTTCGGCCAGAGCACGAAGCCGGGAGGCAGCGGCATCGGTCTTTCCTTGAGCCAGTTGATCGTCGAGGCCCACGGCGGCACGCTTCAGTACGAGGAAAATGGCGCAGACTCCGGCGCTGTTTTTCGCCTGACCTTACCGCTGAACGGAGGCGTCCTGTGACCCGCCCGCGTCCGACAGTGATGGTGGTCGATGACGATCCGGCGAGTCGGGACGGTTTGGCTTCGCTCTTGGAAAGATGGGGTTACAAGAGCCAGACCGCGGTCAACGGAAAAGCCGCGCTCAAGGCGTGCGAGGAGTCGCAGCCCGATGCCATGGTGCTCGACCTCATCATGCCCGAAATGACCGGCCTCGAGCTGGTGCAGGCTCTGGGAGACAGGGTGCGCCAGATGGCCGTGATCATGCTTACGGGGCAGGCGACGATCGATAGCGCGGTGCAGGCCATCAAGCTCGGCGCATACGACTATCTCGCCAAGCCGATGGAAGCCAACCGACTTCGAACGGCGTTGGAAAAGGGACTGCGGCAGGTGGAACTTACCCGCGAGGCCAACGCGCTGCGCCAGCGGCTGGAGTCCCCGCTCGGCTCTTACGGCGGGCTCATCGGCAAATCTCCGCCGATGCGCCAACTCTACCAGAACATTAGCCGCGTGGCCGCCACCGACGCGCCGGTGCTGGTGAGCGGCGAGAGCGGCACGGGAAAAGAGCTTGTCGCGCGCACGCTACACGACCTCTCGCCGCGCCGCGACGGCCCGTTTCTGGCTCTTAACTGCGCGGCGATCCCACCGACGCTCATGGAAAGCGAAATCTTGGGCCACGAGAAAGGCGCGTTCACCGGCGCTCTGGAGCGCCGGCTCGGCTGCTTCGAGCAGTCCGACGGCGGCACACTGTTTCTCGACGAGATCACCGAGATGGTGCCCGAGGTGCA
The DNA here is from genome assembly GCA_036504975.1 of Candidatus Binatia bacterium. Lineage (NCBI taxonomy): Bacteria > Candidatus Binatota > Binatia (SeqCode) > Binatia bacterium. The sequence goes on from DASXUF010000194.1 coordinate 46,993, forward strand.
GGCGAAGTTTCTCCGCGTGCTGGAGGAAAATCAGGTGCGCCGCATCGGCGCGGCCAATGCCGTGCCGGTCTCGGTGCGCGTCGTGACCGCGACCAACCGCTCGCCCGCGCAAGCGGTCAAAGAAGAGCGGCTGAGATCGGATCTTTTTTATCGGCTGAGTGTTTTTCATCTCGAGCTGCCGCCGCTGCGCGAGCGGAGCGACGATATCACGCTCCTGACGCGCTATTTTCTCGAGCAGTTTGCGGAGAAGTACGGCCGGCCGGTGCTTCCCTGGGTGCCGGATTTTGCATCCGCCTTGAAGGAACACTCCTGGCCCGGCAACGTCCGCGAACTGCGCAACGCGCTCGAACGGGTTGCCGTGCTCGCCTCCGGGCCGACTTTAACCGGCGCCGACGTAAAACAGTTTTGCTTGAGCACAGTCCTGGAGGAATCTGCCGACACCGAGCCGGTCTCCTTGGCCGAGGCGGAGCGCCAGGCGATCGAACGCGCCCTGGCCGCGACCGGCGGCAACAAGACCCAGGCCGCCCGGATTCTCGGAATCACCCCCAAGACGCTCAACGCCAAGCTCGCGCTGTACGGCCCCGAAACCGCCAAGTAATTTTTCCCTATCACCCCTACTTTTTTACTTGCCCCACGCTACAGTCGAGCCTTCCAAGTAGGCCAAATTAGAAGCAGTTTTTGCTGGCATGCCCGTTGCTCCTCTAGCCTCTGAGTGTCGGTGCGATTATGGCGAATAGTGCGAGAAAAAAATGGCGCTTCGGCGCGCTTGCTTTCGCTCTGTTCCTGCTCGTTGCCACGGCGGGATATCACATCGGCGCGGGCGAGAAGGACAACAGACAAGGCGATGGAAAAGCAGCATCTTCCGGTGACAAGGGAACCGTAAGCAACTCCAAGTGGTTTGCCGACCCCAAGCGGGGTTGGATTCGCAGCGATAAGCGGGAGGAGCAACAAAAGCGCCGCGCGGCCGAGCACGATCGGGGGGAAAATTCGGCCCGAGAAAAGGCCGGCCGCGTTATCTGGGACTATTGAAGATGGAAAACATCTCGTCGAAAAGAAGGGTTATCCACACCACTTTGGGTGACTTGATCGCGGCGCTGACGGAAGAGGCCTTTTTGGTCGCCGAAGACCAGAATGAGGTCAACGCATTGGTGGCCGATATGCTGAGCGATCTTCTGAACCACTCCGGAACCTGGCACTGACGCGTTTATTCTTTACTTGAATAATAAATCTTCGCGCGAATAAAAAAGTAACTCAAAAGGGAGGAAAGAAAATGAAAAATACGGCTTGCACCAGAACTTTCTCGGCACTTACGGTAGCGGCGCTCCTCGCCGTGGGCTGCGCCGGCGGGCCTTTGACCACGCGTGAAAAAGGGGCCGGCATCGGAGCTCTCGGAGGAGCCGCCGCAGGGGGCATTGTTGGCAGCGCTGTGGGTCATCCGGCGGCGGGCGCGCTGATCGGCGGTGGACTGGGCTTGGGCGCGGGCGCGCTGATCGGTGACCAACTCCAGGGTCAGGAGTATCGAAATTACGAGCAGGACCGCGAGATTCGCAGAAACCAGGCGGAAATCGAACGGCTGAGACGCCAGCAAGGCGAGTACTAACAGCCGTGGCGAGTCCTAGCAATCGGCGCGAGTTCTAGCGCCATAGATGCGACGATTCGTTCGTGACTCCGCGAGGAGGTGCTTTCATGAAAGACGTCATAAGGGAAAGAGCCCTATGGGCGCTTTTTGGGGTCATACTGCTTTTCTTTCTCTTTCTCCTTTCCGGCGGCCTCTACACCATTACGCCGCCGAACGGTCCGGTGGATACGGCCTACAAGATGAACCGCCTGACCGGCAAGGTCTGGCTGATTAAAACCTACGCGAAGCAAGTAGGACAGGTACGGGTCTTGTCGGCGCGCCAGGCCGAGGTCGAGAAGACGAGAGAGATTACCGAGGCCGATATCCCGCCGGTGGCGATGGCTGAGAACACGCCCTCGCGCCCGGGTCGAAGATAGTTTGCGCGAGAATTTCAAAGATTAGGAGGCTCATTCGATGAAAAGCAAAATCCTTGGAGTACTGATAGCGGGCGCGCTGACGCTGGTGCTGGGCGGCTGTTCCGAGCCGCTGTCTAAAAGAGAGCAGGGCGGGCTCATCGGCGCGGGCGTGGGCGCCGGCACCGGAGCCATCATCGGCAGCACGGTCGGCCACGCAGCAGTAGGCGCTCTGATCGGCGGGCCGATCGGGCTGATCGCCGGAGCTTTGATCGGCGACCAGTTGATGGCGCAAGACAGAAGGCAGGACGAACAGCAGCACCAAATCGATCGCAACCGGGCGGAACTCGAACGGCAACGCAGAGAGAACGAGCGCCTGAGGGAACAACCGCTCGAGCGATGACAATCAAGTCGCACAAGGAGTTTCTTCGTATGGATTACAAATTGCGTCGGTTCTTTCTTGCTGGGATCGCTGTGTTGTTTTGTCTCCCGTTCGCGATCCCGGCCGAGGCGGGGCTGCCGACCGATCAGACCAAGGCCACCGTCGATAAAGTTATCAGCATTTTGCAACAACCGGGCCCGAAGAAGGAAGAACGGCGCCAGCAATTGCGCGATACTATCTATTCCAGGTTCGACTTCCCCGAGATGGCCAAGCGGTCGCTGGGCCCGCACTGGTCCCGCCGCACGCCCGAGGAGCAGCAGGAGTTCACCAAGGTCTTCGCCGATCTGCTGGAGAGTTCTTACGTAGACAAGATCGAAGGCTATAACGGGGAAAAGGTCGCTTATACGCGCGAACAGCAGGACAAAGACAACGCCGAGGTGTTCACCAAGATCATCACGAAAAAAGGCGAAGAATTCTCCATCAATTATAAGCTTCATCCGGTCGACGGAGAGTGGAAAGTCTACGACGTAGTGGTGGAAAACATCAGCCTGGTCAACAACTATAGGTCGCAATTCAATCGCGTTCTAGCCAACGCGTCGTTCGATGAGCTGCTGAAAAAATTGCAACAAAAAGCGCCGGATCTAAAGGCGCCGGGAGTTAAAAAAGGGTGAGAAGAGAATTTCGCCCTGAAGGAGGATGTCATGTCCCGTTATCTTTCGAGTCGGATTTTGTTCGGTGCGCTGACGATCCTGATCGGCCTGTGGGGCCTGCCCGCTCAGGCTCAAGATTCACCCAAGCCGTCTCAGCAGGCCTCGACCAACTTGAGCGATAAGGAACTCCGGAGCTTCGCCAAGGCGTACGTCGAATATCACAAGCTGCGCCAGTCCTATGAAAAGCAGATCGGCAGCGTCCAGGACGCCAAGGAAAAAGAGAAGCTTCAACGCGAGGGAGATTCCAAAGTGAGCAAAGCGTTGGAGAAGCAGGGGCTCACGCCGCAATCTTACAACCGGCTTTATACGGCCGTGAACAACAACGAGCAACTCCGCAGAAAAGCGCTCAAGATGATCGAGGAGGAACGAAAGAACTCATAACTGGGGTGGCCCTCGGGCTCAACCAGCGGGAGACGCCATGAAAACTTCCTTGAGAAGCCGGAGCGCGTGCGCCATCGCGGTCTTGTTATTCACGCTTATTCCGCTCGCCAGCGCCTCCGCCGGGGAGGATCCTTGGCTATTTCTCAAAGGGTTCGAGCTGATTCCCGACAGTCCGGCGCTCATTGAAGAACATTATGTCGCGGCGCTGTTTGTAAGCCGCGACCAGGGACAGCTCGCGGTGGTGATTTTCAACGCCACCTGTGACTCAGGGAACTGTGAAATCCATCGCCGGTCCGCCTATTCGATCTTCGACCGGGAAGGCGTGAACGTCCGGCGTTATATCGACCCAGGCGAGAAGGAACTGCTGCGCCTGATTTCCGATCAACGCGGCGCTTGAACTCTCCCATGCGCACAAAACACATTTGGCTTCGTTCTTTCAAGCCGCCGTTCCATTTAGCGCTGTCTTGCTTCATTCTATTGCCCTGGCTCTTTCCGAGCCAGCCGCTGGCGGAGTCGAAAGCGAGGCGGCTGCATGAAACAGCCGAGATTTATCTGACGCTCAGGTTATCCAACCGGGATTTGAATCATTCCTCCGCCAGCGCAGTGGCGGAGACGATCTGGCGTGAGAGTGAAAAGCATGCGCTCGACCCGATGTTGGTCCTGGCAATCATCAAAGTAGAGAGCGAATTCCGTCCCGCGGCGATCTCGTCATACGGCGCGCGGGGTTTGATGCAATTGCTCCCCGTCGTGGCCCACTCCCTGGTGGAAGACGCGGACGTAGATTTATGGGAAGGTGAAAGAAGCCTCCATGATCCCGTAACCAACATCAAGCTGGGAGCTTTTTATTTGGGCCGGTTGAAAAAAAAGTTCGGGGATTTAAAAGTCGCGCTGACAGCCTATAGCCACGGGCCTACGTGGGTGCAGAAGCAAATCGAAAGTAAAATCACGCTGCCCGAAGAGTATGCTAAAAAAGTCCTCTCAGTATCGCGCAATTATCGCGAGCAAGGCCGAGACCGTCGCGGCAATATTGTCATTTAAGGGTAGTGGTCTGAACTCTCGTGCCATTTGATCGGATACTAAAACGAAAGGAGGTGAAAACGATGAAACACAACTGGACTATGGGTATTCTTTCCGGCTTCGTTTTGGCGGCCTTTCTTGCGGGCTGCGAAGCGAAGAAGGACGAGTCTTCTCAGGCCCCTCAGGACCAATCGCGGTCTCTGGCCGGACAGCCTGAGAAACGCGAGGCACCGATGGCCCCTCAGCCGCAGCCCGAGGAGCGCCCCGGAGCGGGTCCGCAGCAGGATCAGCCCGGCAGACCTGGATAAGAATCGGCCGCAACCTGTTCGTGGAGAAAAGGAGGTCGCGGTCATGATTCAAAAAGTCGCCGCAATGATCTTCGCCATGGCGTTATTGCCAGCGTGGGTTTTCGCCGAAGCTGAGATGAAGGGGACGGTGGTGAGGGTGGATAAAGGTCAAAATCACCTGGTGGTGAAGACCGATAAAGGGGAGGAAACGCTGTTGGTCAACAGCAGCAGCAAGGGGATGGACAAGGCCAAAGAAGGAGCGAGGGTCACGATTAAATTTACCGAGAAAGACGGCCAGCCCAAAGTGATCGCGGTCACCAGGCAAGAAGGCGGCACGGTTCAAGTCGCGCCACGCTAGGCTGGTCGGTTTGCAGTTTTGCAGTAGGAGGGGCGGAAGGCGGGGTCACACGACACCGCCTTCCGCCGGGAGCCGAGCCAAAAAGCTCGGCTATCGTCGGAGGTAGGATCATGAGACAATTCATTCTGTGGAACATCGTTCTCGCCATCGTCGTCGGCTTTTTGGGCCCGTGGTCCTCGAGGGGAACCGCGGTCCAAAATATGCCCCAGGGACCGTCCCAAGAACTGGCAATGGAACAGCGGCCCAGCGAAAAAACCGATTTCGTAAGCCAAAGACTGCAGGCGTTCGCCCGGACCTATGTGGCGATCCGCAGGCTGATCGAAGAGTATGAGCTTCCTGTGCGAGAGGGTCAGAAGACCGAGCAAGCTCGGAAGCTCGAGCGCGAGGCGGTGGCCAAGGTGGAGCAGACTCTCGACGTGTACGGTTTCACGCCGGACAGTTTTCAAAGGACCTTTGCGCTGGTGAATGCCGACGACGAGCTCCGGAACAAAGCGCTTGAGCTGATCGCCGCGGAGCGGGAGAAATTGCAGTCCTGAGCCGCTCTCTGACCGGCCGTTGAAATCGATAATTATTGCCAATTATTGCCTTCCATAATTCCCGCAGAAGAGCTACAAATTAGGATCGTAGAGGCCGCCCCTCATGAAAACGGGAAATACTCCCGGCCGGAGAATCATCATCGTCTCCAATCGGCTTCCCTTTACCGTCGAGCAAGAGAACGGGGAGGTCAGGTTCAGAGAGAGCGCCGGCGGGGTGGCGACCGGCCTTAAATCGCTCCTGGAAACGATGCCGCCGCTGTTATCGACCAAGCCCGATTATCTCTGGGTCGGCTGGCCGGGCGGCGCCATCAGCGATCGGCAAAAGAGCGAAGTCCAGGCCAAGGCGCGTTCGGAGTTTCGCTCCCACGGCGTATTTCTTTCCGAAGAGGACTTCGAGAATTTTTACCAGGGGTTTTGCAACAAGACCATCTGGCCGTTGTTTCATTATTTCCCCGCCAACGCCGGATACGACGAAAATTACTGGCTGCAATACAAAAAGGTCAACGAAGTCTTCGCCGCATCGCTCCTCGAAGTCGCCCGGCAAGACGACATCTTGTGGATTCACGACTATCATCTGATGCTCTTGCCGGACCTGCTCCGGCGGAAGTTGCCGCGCGTCCGGATCGGCTTCTTCCTCCACATTCCGTTTCCCCAATTGGAAATCTTCCGGCTGCTGCCGGCGAAGTGGCGACGGGAAATCTTGGAAGGCCTGCTCGGCGCGGACGTGATCGGTTTTCACACGCACGACTACATGGAATACTTCCTCCGCTGCGTGCAGCGCATTCTGGGCTATAAACACCGGATCGGGCACCTCGCCGTCGGCAACCGCATGGTCAAGGTGGGCGCTTTTCCCATGGGCGTGGACTTCAAGAAGTTTCACTCCGCGGCCAAGAGTCCGGAGGGGCTCAAGAAAAAGACCGAGCTCAGAAAAACCTTCGGCGATACGAAGATCATCCTCTCCGTCGACCGACAGGATTATTCTAAAGGGATCATCCACCGGCTCCAGGGCTTCGAGACGATGCTCGAGCGGAATCCCGACTGGCACGGCAAGGTCACGCTGTTCATGATCGTGGTGCCTTCGCGGATCGGCATTCAGGATTACGAAGGGATGAAAAAACAGATCGAAGAGCTGGTCGGGCGGATCAACGGGAAATTCGGCGCGATCCATTGGGCGCCGATCAACTATCATTACCGCTCGGTGCCTTTCGACACGCTGGTGGCCTTGTATGCCCTGAGCGACGTCGCGTTGGTGACGCCTCTCAGGGACGGCATGAATCTGGTGGCGAAGGAATACATCGCCTCAAGGACCGACAGAACCGGGGTTTTGATTCTCAGCGAAATGGCGGGCGCGGCCAAGGAGCTGGGAGAAGCGATCATCGTGAATCCCAACCATCGGGAAGAGATCGCCGAGGCGTTGAAGCTTGCGCTGGAGATGCCCTGCAAAGAACAGATTCGGCGCAATCGGACCATGCAGAACCGGCTCAGGCGTTCCGACGTAGCCCATTGGGCGATGGGCTTTATGAGAGAGGTCGTTGCTATCAACGGCCTCCGGGAGAGACCGGACGCGAAGCCGCTCGGCGCCGCGGCGAGAACCGCAATGCTCCGCCACTACGACCGAAGCGCCCGCCGGCTGTTCTTGTTGGACTACGACGGCACCCTCGTGCCCTTCGCCAGCCATCCTCATCTCGCGAAGCCGGAGCCCAAACTGCTGAGGCTACTCGACAGCCTTTCTGCGGACCCAAGAAATCAATTGGTCCTGCTGAGCGGCCGGGACAAGGCGACGCTTGAAGATTGGTTCGGGTCCGTGAAGATAGATCTTGTGGCCGAACACGGCGCATTGGTCAAAGAACACGCTCAGCCGTGGGAACTGGTCAAGCCGCTGACCGCCCATTGGAAAACAAAGTTGATCCCGATACTGAAAACGTATGCGGATCGCGTGGCGGGAACGTTCATCGAAGAGAAGGAATTTTCCGCGGTCTGGCATTATCGCAACGCCGATCCGGAACGGGGCTCTCTGGCGGCGCACGAATTGACCGACGATCTGCTGGCATTTACCGCCAACATCGACGTTCAGGTGCTGCAGGCCAATAAGGCGGTGGAAGTAAAAAATCCGGGCGTCCACAAGGGAATCGCCAGCCAGCGCTGGCTCGCCAAAGGCGGTTTCGATTTTGTCCTGGCGATCGGCGACGATCGGACCGACGAAGATGCGTTCGGCGTGCTGCCTGAAAAGGCCTATTCGATTCGGGTCGGCAGAGGTCTAACCCGGGCGCGATTTCAATTGGGAAGTCCGGACGATGTACTGAGTCTTTTGGACGCCCTCGTGAAACGCGGCGCCGGCGAAGTTTTTCACCCGATAGCCGGCGGAGCTCCAACATATCACTGAGCTTAAAACCAGCTTCACGAACCCACGTAAATATTCCCACTATTAATACTTTTTGACTTGCCGGTTACAGGGGTTGTCGGCTACAAGCGCGATATTATTACTTAATTTATTTGGCATGACCGTTGCTGAATTTATTGAGTTAGATTCACCCGCCATGCCCCGCGCCCATAAGCGAGGCGGAAAGGAGAGCGACGTGAAATCGGTTATGAAAAAAACTTTACTTGGCGTTTCGCTTATCGTGCTTATGTTCACTTCCCTTGCGGGGTGTGTCGTTTACGACCCCGATCCCTATCCGCGTTACTACTATCGCGAACGCTATTATTCGTATCGACCTTATTACTACAGCCGACCTTATTACTACCGCTACTACGGTTACTCCCAAGGGGATTATCGTGATTAGAACGTGGAAGGAATGAGGCGAGGAGAAAATTATGATGCATGCATCTGAGGTCAGTCGCTCGACACCGGAGGATATGGCGTCCCTGTTTCAGCCGGACAGTCTTCTTCCGGTTCAGTATTTCGATAACTTTCATAGGAAGGTTCAAACCGAACCGGAGAAAAGGCTGATGCTGGCCGTCTTGGAAGACGCGCTCGCTTGTTTCCAAAAGCACTTTTCCTCGCGCGGCGGCAGGGGATTGAGGTTATTCCGCGAGACCGAGGAGTGGATCTTTCGGGGCGACAACAGCCAGCCCTTTTCTTTCACCAATATTTGCGAAGTCGTCGGATTCGACCCGGAATACGTGCGCCAAGGCTTGCTCAAGTGGAGAGTGAAAAAGATCGATGATCTTTCCAAAATCGTATTTTCCCAACTTGAACCGAAGCAAAATGGAACGCCGGTGCGCAAAATCACGGAAGCACCACGACGGCATCCCGAAACTAGAAGCCGCATGATCGGCCTCGGAGTATAGGGCCTTTTCAAGATGGCGATGGGTTGAAAGGTTTGAGTGTCAGGGAACTATCCAGAGATAAAGAGTATGGGTATGAAATCGGGTATCCGCCACCGTCTCCGTTTTCGTCGGCGTCCATCCTTCTATGCCGAAGTCGTGCGACACCACCCGCGCCCCTGACCGAAGCTTGCGCAGTTTAGGCTCGATCTTGTTGTTGAAATCCGGGAACATGTAAAGCGTCACGACGCTGGCTTCCGAGATATCTGCATTCAAAGCATCTTCCTCGCGAAACTTTACGAGATGATCGACTCCCTCCACGCTGGCCCGCGAGCGTGCGCGATCGATCAGCTCGCCGTCGATTTCTATCCCTACGGCGCTTGCGCCATACTTCTTAGCGGCCCGGATGACGATGCGGCCGTCGCCGCTGCCGATGTCGTAAACCACGTCGGTCGCTTTCACTTCGGCCAGTTCCAACATCCGGTCCACGACCCCGGACGGCGTAGGAATAAACGGAACCTCGCCCTTTCTCCAGAGGACCGAATTCGACCCGCAACCGATGAAAAAACAGGAAAGAAAAAAGAGCGCGCGCGAGCTGAATCGTTTCATCTGAAGCGTTGTTATATGGCGAGAGCAGCTCCACGGTCAAACCCTTGACAGGGGCCGACCCATCCGCCTATCTCTCTAGAAAACAGCTTCCGTATCGTAAAGGAGAAGTCATGGCAACCTGGGACGATCTTTTAACCGAACGCGACCAAGAGGTCTTCGCCAAGTCGGGTTACGGCAAGCGCGCCGGCTTCGGCGAACGGCCCGCCGTGCTGGTCATCGACATGAATTATAACTTCGTCGGCGACAAACCGGAGCCGATCTTGAAATCGATAGAACGCTTTCGCAACAGTTGCGGCGAGGAAGGCTGGGAAGGCGTTTACCGCATCCGCGACCTGCTCGCAGCGACACGAAAAAAGAATCTGCCGACTTTTTACACGACCGGCCACGAAGGCGGAAGCTCGGTCGCCTACGGCCGCTGGCACGGCAAGAACAGCCGCGGCGCGGAAGATCTGGGCAACAAGTGGGCGAAGGGAAACGACATCGTAGCGGAGATCGCGCCCCAAGACGGCGATATCCTCGTGCGCAAGCAAAAGCCCAGCGCCTTTTTCGGCACGCCGCTCGTCAGCATGCTGAACGAGCTTCACGCCGACACGGTGCTCGTCACCGGCTGCACCACCAGCGGCTGCGTGCGCGCGAGCGTGATCGACGCCTTCTCTTATAACTTCAAAGTCTCCGTCGTCGAGGAGTGCGTCTTCGACCGCGGCCAGTCCTCGCACAAGATCAATCTCTTCGACATGAACATGAAGTACGCCGACGTGGTCTCGCTGAAAGAGACGCTGGAATATATCGAGGGGCTTTCCCCGACGCTCTTCGCGCCGGGCTTGTAGATTCTTTCGTGTTTCGATACCGGGTTTTCCCGTTCGAAATACTCAAGACCTCGGGGTATAATGCTGGAAAGCGGCCTGCTGAGGAGCAAAAGTATGGCAAAAGCAACAAAGAGAGATGAAGAGGTCGTGCTTGAGAAGTTTCGTAGCCTCTCTGCGAAGAGAAAACAGGAGGTCATCGATCTCCTTGATCTCTTAGCATCAGGGGAAAAGGCCAAAAACTGGCTTGAGCTTGATGAGTGGGCTTTCAATCTCGCAAAGGAAAGAGGTTTTGACCGTCTTACCGAAGATGACGTGGCTCGCATCGTGAGCAATCTTAGAAGCGGCGATTAGTGCGAGTCGTCATCGACACCAATGTATTAATCTCAGCCATCTTTTGGCCTGGCAAGCCAAAACAGCTCCTGAATCAAGTTCGCCTCGGAAAAGTCACCTTTCTTACCTCCGAGATCCTCCTCGCTGAGCTAGAAGAAGTCCTGACCAGAAAAGACAAGCCCTTTAAGCTGTCGGAAGAAGAGGCCCTACGTGTCTTAACTCCGATCCGCGGTCTCGCTGAAGTCGTTCAGCCTTATAGCACAGTGACGCAATGCAGAGACGATGCGGATAACAGGGTGCTCGAATGTGCTATCGACGGGAAGGCTGACTGGATCATCACAGGTGACTGGCATCTACTTGAGCTACATTCTTTTAAAGAAGTAACTATCACGACCGTCGCAGAATTTTTGGCAACAATCGGCCCATAGGAAGCTCTACAGCCTGGACTCATCCCCCAGAAATCCAGTTGTACAGATCACTCTTTTTGACGTGAATGCCGACAGGGTGGGTTAAGCGGCGTCGAGCCAGAGTTCGGAGCGGATTGCTTCTTGGATTTCGGACGTTGAGCGGCCATAGTCCTCCGCCAGCTCTTCTATCGACTCGCCCGCCTTGTAGCGCTGGGCGATGACCGTGGTCGCAATGCCAGTACCTGCCAATACCGGCCGCCCAAAGGAAATGTTGGGATCGATAACGATAATCCTAGGTTCGTCGGGCTTACGCTCTCTGGTGAAGGGGTAGAGTCTTATCGGCAAACCGGCAGTATCCCGCTCGATCCGCCGAAGATGCGTCTCAATAAGTTCCTTCATGGCCAGTTGCCCTTCTTGAGAGATATTCACCAAGTTCCCGAACATCTCCACAAAAAGGTCCACTTTGTCTGTTACGAATCTCTGTTCCGCCAGAGGATGAGGGGAACCCAACTGCTTCTTCAAATAGTCAATTGCCTTTCGCACTCGCCAGAGAGCAACACCGTGTGCCCGCCTGATCGCGTCAAGCACGTGAGCCTCGACCAAATTCACAAATGAAAGGAGCCGTTGCTCCTTATCTGGAAGCTGAATAGTAGGCTTGAAAAATCGTTCGCCGGTACCAGTTAGGATACGGACGACCCAAAACCCAAGACCGAAGTGTGGCCTTCGGAATCCCGAGGTAGTGGGCCGCCTCACTTATCCCGTAGGCCGGGACTGAGCGCAAATCACGACCGTTACGTGCCTTGTCAGTCTTCATGTTAAACAAGAGGATACACCAAATCGTCGGACGCCTTCAACCAACGACTTGTAAGCGGGTCCTCGTGGACAGACTGGCAGCGGCCTCGCGAACCTTCTCTCCCGGAATTTCAGGTTTCGAATCCATGCCGTTTACGATGTCAAGCCAAGTGAGTTTTGTCCGGGCAATAATTCCGATCAGCAGGAAGAAGAATCCACGTCTGTGCCTTTTGTGATAAAAGAAAAGCCTGAGCTGTAAAAATCAGTGAGGACACGCCGCTGGATTGGAAATTTTACAAGAAACCAGAATGATTTTTCCGTGCTAGGATGTATTGAGCCGAAACCAGGTTTGGAATAAACAGGTCAAATGATCAGTATCCACGCCGATGTTGTTGGCAGCCTGCTTCGGCCGCCG
>DASXUF010000195.1 GCA_036504975.1 Candidatus Binatia bacterium
CCGCAATCCGATTTACGCTGCCAAGCAATACGCGACGCTGGACTGGCTTTGTAAAGGCCGGCTGATCGTAGGCGTTGGGCTCGGCTCCAAGGCGACGCGCGAGTCGGACGAGTTCGGCGTTTTTGGAGTGCCGTACGACAAGCGCGGCGACCGGACTGACGAATACATCGAAGCGATGAAAGCGATCTGGACCGAGCCCGCCGCGTCTTACCGGGGAAATTTTATACAATTCAAGAACGCGGAGATTTTTCCCAAGCCGTTGCAAAAACCGCATCCGCCGGTTTGGGTCGGCGGCTGGATGAAACTGGCGGCCAAGCGCGCCGGAAAATACGGCGAAGGCTGGATTCCCGGCTGGCTGTCTCCGGCGGAGATGAAAGTCGGCTGCGATATCCTTTCGCAAACCGCCAGAGAGAACGGCCGCGATTCGTCGAAGATCACGATCGCGGTCGAGAAGCTGGCGACGATCGCGAAGACGCGAGACGAAGGACTCAACCTCGCGATGCCGACGCTCAAGACCAGCAGTGAAAGCTACGAACGCGACATCAATAGCATGCAATTCGCGCTCGATCGTCACATCTTCGGGTCGGTCAGCGACGTGCGCCGCCGCATCGACGAGTTCGTCGAGGCCGGCGTGCAACACTTCGAGCTTAAAATTATCTATCCGACCATCGATAGTCTGACTAAGCAGATGACTTTTTGGTCCGAGGAGATTTTGCCGCACTACGATTGAGGGAATTGGAGTCATGGAGTACTGGAGTCTTGGAGTATTGTTTTTCGGATTTTCCATTACTCCAACACTCCATCACTCCAGATGGTGATGTCATATGAAACTATCTTTTTCATTGAATGGCCGGCAGATTGAGACGGACTACGAGCATTGCGAAACCCTGGCCGAGGTCCTGCGCGACCGGCTGAACCTCACCGGAACGAAGCTCTCTTGCGAGGTCCAGGTCTGCGGCGCTTGCACGGTGCTGGTCGACGGCCTTCCGGTGAGCGCCTGCACGTTGCTCGCTTACGAAGCGCGCGGACGGAACGTCGTCACGATCGAAGGCCTTGCCAAGCCCGACGGCACCTTGCATCCGATCCAGCAGGCGTTCATCGACGAGTTCGCTTTTCAGTGCGGCTTTTGCACGCCGGGCATGATTCTCGCCGTCAAAGCCTTGCTGGATGAAAATCCCAAGCCGACGCGCGAGGAGATCATCCATTATATGGACGGCAATATCTGCCGCTGCACCGGTTATGTGCCGATCGTTCGCGCGATTCAGAAAGTCGCGGGAACGCTGGAGGAAAATAAAAAGTAAATGAGCGCTGAGAAGAAGACGGAGTTCCACGTCGTCAACCATTCCGTCCCACGCCGCGACGGGCGGGTGAAGGTCACCGGCAAAGCGATGTACGTGAGCGACGTGAAGCTCACCGGCATGGCGTACGCGAAGGTTTTGCGCAGCCCTTACGCTCACGCGAAAATTATTTCCATCGACGCTTCGCGCGCCGCTGCCCAGCCCGGCGTCTATTGCGTCATCACCGGCAACGATCTGGAAGGGCTGAATCCCTATTACGGACACGCCGTCAAAGACCACCCGCTGCTCGCGATCGATAAAGCACGCTACGTCGGCGAGCCGGTGGCCGCGGTGGTCGCGGAAAACGAGCGCGCCGCCTTCTGCGCTCTCGAACACATCGACGTCAAGTACGAAGAGTTGAAGGCGGTCCTGACTCCCGAAGAAGCGATGGCCAAGGACGCGCCGCTCTTGCACGAAAGAAAGTTCGAGGCCGGCGCGCTGCGCGGCTTCGAAGGCGAAGTCACCGCCGGCCGCGGCACCAACATCTGCCAGGAGCACCACCTCAAGTGGGGCAACGTCGAAGAGGCCTTTAAAAAAGCGGCAGCCTTCGTTGAAGCCGAATATTATTTCCCCATGACCTATGCCTACGCGATGGAGGCCTACGTCGCCATCGCCGATGTCCAGGAGAACGGCGTCACGGTTTACTCATCGGCGCAGCATCCCTTCATGGTGCGCCACGATCTGAAATCCGTTTTTAACCTGCCGGTGAGCCAGGTGCGCCTGATCGTGCCGTTCGTCGGCGGCGGCTACGGCAGCAAGTCGTACACGAAGATCGAGCCGCTCACCGCCGCCTGCTCCTGGAAGGCCAAGCTGCCGGTGAAGCTTCAATTGACCATCGAAGAGGCGATGCTCACGACGCGGAGCGACGACGCATATACATGGATGCGCACGGCGGTCGACGCCAGCGGCAAGATCATCGCGCGCCAGGCGAGGATTTACATGAACACGGGTGCCTACGCCGAGAACAGCCCGCTCGTCGTAGAAAAATCCACGAACCGCTGCGTCGGGCCTTACGCGATACCCAACGTGCAGATCGACAATTATTCTTTTTACACCAACACCGTGCCGGCCAGCTCTTATCGCGGCTTCGGCTGCGCGCAGGTGACCTTGCCGGGCGAATCGCAGATCGACGAGCTGGCGAAAAAGATCGGCAAGGACGCCTATGAATTTCGCCTGGCGAACGCGGCCAAGCCCGGCGAAGAGTTCATGCCCAAGATGCGCCCGTTCGACGGCACGCTCAAGGAAGATCTCGACATCGCCGCCAAGGCGATCGGCTGGAAAGAACCGATTGCCAAGAGCCACGGCCGGAGCCTCGCCTGCTCGACCAGCGACGCCGGCGCCTATCCGCTGACTTCGACGGCCGTGCGCGTCCACGCCGACGGCTCCATCACGATCATGACCGGCAGCACCGAGCTAGGCCAGGGAAGCCACACGGTGATTCCGCAGATCGCGGCGGAAGAGCTGGGAGTGCCGTTCGAAAAAGTTCACGTGGTCTCGTCGGACACCGCGATCACACCTTACGACCGCTCGACCGGCGCGAGCCGGACGACGACGCTCATGGGCAGCGCGGTTTTGGAAGCGAGCCGCGAAGCGATCCAGCAGATGGTGGTCATGGCCGCGGACGTGCTGAAAGTGAAAGTCGAACAGATTCAAGCCGTTCGCGGCGGCGTCCGCTGCGGCGAGGCCCAGCTCAACTGGTCGGAGGTCATCAGCAAGTTCTACGCGCTGCCCGACGGGGAAGTCATCGGCCGCGCTTACATCCGAAAAGCCGGCAAGTTTTCACAGATTCCGGTCTTTTGGGAGACCGTCAGCACGGCCGTCGAGGTCGCCGTCGACGAAGAGACCGGAAAAATCAACGTCGAGAAGCTTGTCACCGTCGGCGACGTCGGCCTCGCGATCAATCCCGCGCTGGCCGAAGGACAGGACATCGGCGCCGCGACGATGGGAATGGGCACCGGTCTTTTCGAGGAGCTGGTTTACCAGGGACCGCAGTTGATGAACGGCTCGATCCTGGATTATCGCCTGCCGCGTTTTGCCGATCTTCCCAAGAAAGTCGATCTGTATTTGGTGCAAAACCAGGACGGCGTCGGACCCTACGGCGCGAAAGGCGGCGGCGAAGGATCGCTCAATTCCATAGCGGCGAACATCGCCAACGCCGTCGATCGCGCCATGGGCGTGCGCATCCGCAGCGCTCCGCTGACGCCGGAGAAAGTCTGGCGGGCGATCAAAAGAAAGGATGAAGGATGAGGGATGAAGGATGACGAACAAGGAATAAGCAAAAACTCTTTTACTTTCAGCCCTCATCCTTCCGCCTTCATCCCTGTATTTTTATGATGCCATTAAGACGTTTCACGATCGATCAACCCAAAACCGTGAAAGAAGCGGCGGAGATGCTGTCTCACTACGGCGAGACCGGCCGTCTTTACGCCGGCGGCACCGAGCTGCTGCTGGCGATGAAGCACGATCTGCTGCGTTACGAGCATCTCGTCGACGTGAAGCCGCTTCCAGGATTGAACACAATAGAAACCAGGAACAATTCGCTCCGCATCGGCGCGACGGTCACGCACCGGGCGATCGAAAAATCCGACGCCATTCGCGAAATTGTTCCCGTTCTCGCCGACATGGCCCATCACGTCGCCAACGTGCGCGTGCGCGCGACCGGTACGCTTGGCGGCAATCTCTGCTTCGCCGAGCCTCACTCCGATCCGGCGACCTTGCTGCTTGCGCTGGAAGCCCACGTGCATGTTCAAGGAAAGGGAGAGCAGCGGATGCTCAAAATGGACGATCTGATTACCGGCGCTTACGAAACCGCGCTGGCGCCGGACGAGTTGTTGCTCGCCATCGATGTTCCGCTGAGCTCTAAGACCAAGCGCGGCGCTTACCTCAAGTTTCAAATCAAAGAGCGGCCGACGCTCGGCCTCGCGCTGGTTCTCGAGGTCGACGACAGCGGACGGAACGTGAGCAAAGCCAGAGTCGTGGTCGGCAGCGTGAGCGCCAAGCCGGCGCGCTCCGATCAAGCCGACGCGTTGCTCGTCGGGCCGAGGGAAAAAGTCGAGAAGCAGTTGGCCGACGCCGCTCAGATTCTCGCCGACGCCGCCGACCCCGTCGACGACCTCGAAGGCAGCGCCGAGTACAAGCGCCACCTGATCGGCGTTTATCTAAGGCGGGCGTTCGTGAAGGCTTTGGCCAGCTAGTCTTGAGTTGCTCCATTCAAAGAGTAGAGGACGTGTCCGGTTTGTGGTAGTTTAAACCAACAGTATCTGCGGAGAGCGAAGATGGATGCAAGAGTGGAAAAATTGGCAGCCGAGATCGCATCTCTCGAAGAAGCGGAGCAGAAAACGCTTTTGGAGAGAGCGGCTGAGCTGAGCTTCCGTCGGGGTCTTCTGCAGTTATCGGAAAAATACCGTAAACGTCTCCAACAGGAGGGAGAACGCGACCAGACGGCAACGCAAATCATGGCTAAGCTGAAGCAGCTCCGTGAGGAGATTGCCGCCCGTGAGTATTCTGGATGAACGGATTGTTTTGGATACCAATATCTGGATCTTCGGCCTCAGGCGCGTGCCTGATTTTCCCGCTTGTGCCCAGTTGTTAGAGCGTTTACATCGACTCTCGGTTGTCCTTCCTCGCCAGATACTACAAGAACTCCAAGCGAATCTTTCTGAAGATGAGGTAAGAACACTTTTTCGTCTGCTAAGCCGTCTGCCCCAAAAAATAATAATCAACTGGGAAAAGGCCCAGCAAGAAACCATCGCTAAATATCAACGTTTGGGCTGCAAGCTTGGGGATGCCGCCGTAGCAGCCCACCTGGAAGAACTGAATATCAAACTGCTCGTTTCGGAAAATCGAGACTTCCTGGAAGAGATTCAAGAGCTGCCGTTCCGTAGGCTCAGCGCAACTCAGGCACTTGCCGAAATTGAACAGCACGCATCGTAAGAAAAATTCCGAACTATGACCTCGACACCTGAAAAACCGGAGGCCTCGTTGGAAACTGAAGATCCAATGGCATTCGCTCACGCTATTGCTAAACTGTCGGAGGCTTCATTCCGCCGCATCTGGGACAACGACGAAGATGCCGCCTACGATAAGTTGTAGGCGACGCCCTTTAGCTATCACGTTTTCGAGACAAACTCATTCCCGCGTATCAGAAATCTCCACGGTTTGTCTTTCCATTTCCCGGCGTAGTCGACGCCGATCCGCGGCGTAGCTAAAATCTTCGGCGCCGGCTCGCCGCGATCTTCGACGTAAAGAACACTGCCGCATACATCTGCGCCGTTCAGGAACTTATCGATCGCGAGAGCCTGGCAGAGTTTGCCCGGCCCGCTGGCGAGATTGCGCAACTGTTCCGACCGTCTCCTTGCTTTCATCAAGTCGATCCCCTCCACCGGCTCGAGAGCGCGGATCAACACCGCCGACGGATGATCCACGGCCTCAGTGACTAGATTCAGGCAGTAGTACATCCCATAGATGAAGTAGACGTACGCGTGGCCCGCTGGACCGAACATGATTTCCGTCCGCGCCGTGCGCCCGCGCGACGCGTGGCAGGCAAGGTCCTTGCCGCCGACGTAGGCTTCGGTCTCCACGATGCGCCCGATGGTTTTTCCGTCGGAATGTTTTCGGACCAGATACTTACCTAGCAACTGCCGAGCGACTGTGACCGTGGGCTGCTGGTAAAACGGGCGTGAGACTTTCAAGGCTGCGGCCAGGTTTCACATTAAAGTAGATCTTCAAGGACTTCGCGCGCTCGAACGAGGTGCTCCCTGGGCACAAGAAACCGGACCGGAATGGGCGCTCTCATGGTGAAATTTTCGCCTTGCGCAACGTAGGGAATGTTTTCGGCTTCGAGAAGCGATTTTACCAGCGCGATCTCACCGTGATTGTTGGTGCTCAAGACCTCCTCGAGATCAACGAACGCAGGCTCATCGATCGCGAGGCCCGCCAACTCATGAACCAACGGTACCTGGCAATCGGCACACTTTGTAAAACCGTCGCGATACTCGGTCCGACATTTTGGACAGTACATCACGGGTAAGTCGCCAAAGTCATCTAGGTTTTGTTTCCTTGATTTCCTTCAGCAGGCTCCAGTCCACGACCTGGCTCAGCGGAATCTCTTTGCTGAGCTTGAGCCGCTCCCTCGTAAGGTTCACATCGAGCAGAAGCCCCTTTTCTGAGACAAAGCCGTCCTCGGCGAATGAGTTGATCGAAGCGTCGTAGGCCTGCGCCGCCTGCGCGGGAGTGATGCGGAGATAATCGGTCATCATCGCGAGCGTCTCCGCCCGGTTCTGCTTCATGAAGCGCGTTCCTCTGAGCGTGGCACGAATCACTTTCTTGACTTGCTCGCGCGCGCTCTCGAGCTTCTTGTCGGTGACGCCGATGCCCGAGAGCGGAAGGTCGATCACATCGGCCATGTTGAGCAGCCGCTTCATCCCCTCCTCTTCCGCCTTGACGGCGAAGGCGACGTCGATGGGCGTCGCGTGGATCGAACCGGCTCGGATCGCCGCCAGGCGCAGCGGGCTCTCGCCGCTGACGATGATCGTGACGTCCTTGTCCGGATCGAGCCCGAAATGCCGCACGGCGACGCGCGAGAGATAATCCACGGTGCCGGCGAAGGAATCGACGCCGATCGTCTTGCCTTTGAGATCCTTTCCCGTCTTGATCTCCGGCCGGACCATGAAGACGTGGAGCGGCCGCGCCGACATGCCGGCGACGACCTTGACCGGCACGCCCGTAACGGCCGCGCGGAGGGTCGAGCCCCAGGCGAGCAGATAATCGATGTCGCCGGAGACCAACGCCTTGACCCCGATCGCCGGCTGCATCTGAACCTTGTCGGCGTTCAACCCTTCGTCTTTAAAAAAGCCCTTGCGCAGCGCCACGACGACCGGGAACTCGAAGAGCCCGCGGCTCGGCGTGCCGATCATCACGCGCTCGGGAGCGGCGCCGGCCGAAAGAAGCTGCGGGACGAAGCAAAATGTCAAGAACGCGACCAGAGCCGTGAGAGTTTTTTTACGCTTCATAGACACTCCCTCAGAAGTCTCCCATAACCGGGTCTCGCCTCTTTGATCTCGATCGCCTTGAGCGCCCACCAGGCGGAAGCTTGCGTCGTCGTCACGACGGGAATCCTTAACTCTTTTTCCAGCGACTCGATCGCATCCAAGGTCTGCCACTTCGGATTCGGAATGTAAATACCTTCTGCGTGCGGCGCTTCGCGAAACGCCTCCTGAGCAAGCCGAAGCGGAAGGTCGGGCGAAAGACGCGACATCTCCGCCGGTCCGGGACAGAGCGCGGTTTTGAGACAGAGCACCTCGAAGCCGCGCTCCGCGAGTCGCCGCTTCATGCCGTCGTTCAGGCTCTCTTTGTATGGCGTAACCAACAAGAGCTTTCTGATTCCAAGCGTCTTAAGCGCCAGCTCGGCGGCATCCTGGCCGGTTGCGATTGGCACGCCGCTCTCCTTTTGCAACGAGGAGGCCAGCTCTCCGGTTCCTTCACTCTTCTCGGACATAACGAGCGGCGAGCCGCCGAGCACCACCGCGCCGACGCCGAGCTTGATCAGCCCGCGCGCGGCGCGCTCCACCGCCGCGCGCGCTTTGTGAAATTCTTCCGGCGTGTGCTCCTCGACGCCGAGCGTGGCGAAGACGACGTTGACGCCTTCCGGAACTACTTTGAACCAATCCTGGGCTTCGTCGAGATAGGTAGGCGTGATCGCGCCGATCTGGCCTCTTGGCCCGCGCATCGGATTAGTCTCCGAGAGTGTAGGGCGCAAAGCGTTCCGGATCGCTTTGCGCAGATAGAAAAATAAAAGTCACTCCCGCGGAAGCGGGAGTCCAGGTTTGGAAGAACTGGATTCCCGTTTTCACGGGAATGACAAAAGAGTAAGAGCTTCCAGTCATCGTTCTGATGATGAGCTTATTCCAGCCGGACGTTTTTCTTGAAATCGTAAGCCGGGGAAAAATCGCTCTCGAACGTCC
>DASXUF010000196.1 GCA_036504975.1 Candidatus Binatia bacterium
GCCCACGTGGGCGCCGACTTTGACGCCCTGATGTCATCGACGGCCGGCGTTATCGACGGCAAGCGCAATTGGTACGCGGCAAAACGACGGTCGGAAAACTTTCACGCCGGGTAGATTATTTACGCCGCTAATTTTTCCCCAAGCCTTGCCGCCGGCGCGCGGCCCGCGGCTTTAGGATCAGCACGGGACAGGGAGCGTGGCGGACGACCTTTTCGGCCACGTTTCCGATGATCAGTCTTTTGATGCCGGTCCTGCCATGCGTGGCGAGGACGATAAGGTCGGCTCGCGTCGCTTCCGCGGTGTCGAGGATCGCTTCAAAAGGATCGCCGCTCTCGATCCGGTATCTCACTTTGGGCAGTGAGCTGATCCACGGGTGAGCGAACTGTTTGAGCAGGACCTCCGAATGTCTTTCCGTGGCGCGCAAAATTTTCGCGCGCTTCAACGGCTCGCTCCGATACAGCCCCAGGAGCGCGGGTTCGGCTTCAGTGAGCGAGGTCATATATAATTCGTCAAAGGGATTATCGATGACATGCAGCAGATACAGAGCGGCGCCGCTGGCCTCGGTCATCTTAATGGCCAGCTTGAGCGCCTCCAAAGAAAAACTTGAGAGATCCACCGGGCAGAGAATTCTCTTGAAGTCCAACGACGGCATGTCGATCTCCTCTCGCGATTATTTTTCGCGCGTCTAAAGTATACCGGACAAGCCGATGTCGAGATAGGGATTTCCGGGGCCTACGCGCGCCGTGCGTTACTCGCCTGCGGGATTCGCCCCATTGGAACGCCATTCCCCGTCTGTTAAAAAAATTACATGCAACCCGTTGTGGGAATTTTTCGTACGCTCGGCGACGCCCAGCGCGCCGTCGAAGATCTTAAAAAATTCGGCTTTGCCAACGATCGTATCAATATCCTTGCGCCCGGAGCTCCGGTTGACGAGATTCGAAGCGAAGTGCCGACCACCGAGGGAGAGCAGCCTGGCATCGGCAAGGCCGTGGGAGCCGTCGTGGGCGCGGGGCTGGGAACGGCACTCGGCACGGCGGCTGCAACCGCATGGGTGCCCGGCGTGGGGCCGGTCGTGGGGATCGGCGTCGCCGCCGCGGCTTTCGTGGGCGCCGTGGGCGCGCTCGGCGGAGCGGCCGCGGGCGGCGCCTTGGAAAACGCGCTGGCCGAAGGTCTGCCGAAAGACGAGTGGTTCGTTTACGAGGACGCCCTCCGGCACGGCCGGTCGCTCGTCGTGGTTCTCGCCGACAACGACTCCGAAGCGCAAGTGGCGCGCGAGATATTTTCGCGGCGCGGCGCGGAAAGCATCGACGCGGCGCGCGAGCGCTGGTGGATCGGACTCAGGAGCACCGAAGAGGAGCGCTACGTCGCGAACGGCAAGGACTTCAAATCGGCCGAGACCTACCGACGCGGATTCGAAGCGGCTCTCCATCCCGATATCCGCGGCCGAACTTATGAAAGCGTCCTAGGCTACCTGTGGAAGAACTACCCCGACGACTACAGTCAAGAATCTTTCCATGACGGCTACGAGCGCGGGCGGCAATATTGCGAACGCGAGCGCGGCGAGAACGTTCAACCGTCTAAAAGAGCGTCCTGATCCCGGGAAGCGTTGCGGCACTCGGTCTGTTTTTGGACCAGCCTGGATTTGTAAAGATCGCTGACGATAAAAGAGACCACCTCATAGATCTCGTTCTCGTCGCGAATGAAGCGACCGGTCTCGTCAGTGAGCGCGACGATAAGATCTCCCAAAGTAGTTTGTTCTGTGCGCGCCATGCCTCCACCCTCCTCTCATTAGCTTGTGCTTGGTTTAATCGAGGAGGGCATGGCAAAGCCATCGGGTGAATCCCCCAATTCCGGGCCGGAAAACACCTGAATCTCGTAACGCACGAGTTTCGGCTCTAATTCTGGAGATATAGGTCAGCGATTCAGGCTCTCTGCCCGGATGGCTTTTGGTCGATGTCGTGAACTCGAAGGCACTGGTCGTTGGCGCAAACCCACAGCTTGCCGGTCAGCCGATCTATGCGGTAAACAGCCCCGACATCGCCCTCAACGATCGAAATCACATCGAAACGGCCGGCGAACGCGTGAAATACGATCGCCAAAGCCAAGATCACAAACCCCAGCAGTATCTTGTTTTCCATTCGGCTTATCTCATCGTCGCGGCAATGGTTTTCATTTGATGACCTTGTCCGCCTTCATCACTACCGGCGAAGGAAGCGTGAGGCCGATCTGTTGGGCCGCTTTCAAGTTGATCGTGAACTTCGACTGTATCGGCTCGACCAGGGAGAGATCGCTCGGCTTGGCGCCTTGCAGAATCTGGACCACATACCAGGCCGCCTGGCGGGATAAATCGGGCAAGCTCACGCCGTAGCTCATCAGTCCGCCGGCCTCGACAAAATCGACCCTGTCGTACATCGTCGGCAACTTCCCCTTGGTCGCCAATTCGACGATCCGCTCCGGATGGCTATGAAAGAGCGCGTCCGGCATCACGAGCAGAGCCTCCGCCTGCTCCTTGGCTGCGGCTTTGAACGCGCCGTCGAAACCGCTGGCGGTTTTCACCGCCAGCGGTTGAAGCTTCATTCCCAATGCGCGCACCCCGAGATCCATTTCTTTCACTCTGGCTTCGTAGCTCGGATTATCCGAAGTGAACAGCGCGGCGACGCGAAATGCCTTGGGCACGGATTCCTTGAGAAGCGACAGCCGTTTGCCGAAAAAGTCCGGCGAAATTCTCGACACCCCCGTCACGTTCCCGCCGGGGTTCGAATGAGTGCTGATGAGCCCGGCCTCCCTGAGACTGCCGACGCCTTCCACCACGATCGGAATGGTTCTCGTCGCCTCCCGGGCGGCAACCGTCACCCGGGTGCCGCCGGCGACGATCACGTCCACCTTCATGCGCACCAGCTCTGCTGCGAGCTCGGGCAACCGATCCATTTTTCCTTCGGCGTAGCGGTACTCCAAGACGATGTTTTTCCCCTCCTCGTAGCCTAGATCGCGCAATCCCTGCCGGAGCCCTTGCTCCCGGGGCGCATTGATTGCTTTCGTGCTCGAGACGAGGACCCCTATCTTCCAGACTTTCGCCGCCTGCTGCACCTGGGCCTCGGCTATGGCTGTAATTGCAATCAGCAACGCGAAGATCAAATACAATGCAAAATATTTTCTCATGGCACCATTTCTCCACTCATCGAACTTCGTCTTCCGGTCGACAAGTCAATTTGACTTCTATCCTGGCAAGGTTTTTTTGTTCGGGCGTCAGGCTTTTAATGTTTTGCAAGATTACAGTCAGCATCGCTTGCTCCAGTTTCTTCTTATCGAGAACTTCCAAGCTCTGCTGACATATCTCTAGCTTGTCGATCTTATTCATCGGGGTTTGCAGCGACATGTCCATCCATATCAAGAATCCCAGCAATGAAACTGTTAGGTGCTTCAACTTATCCTCATTGACATAAATTCTCCGCCGGTGTCGGGTTGGCAAATGTTGTCCTCTTCTTCAGGCGCTATCGCCTGTTGCCTGATCGCCTTCTTTAAGCCGCGTGCGCGGCAAACGTCGCCGAGTCCTCGTTGGTGATCTGCAAGCGGAAGCCGCTCGGCTCCTTGAAATAAGTCCCGAGCTGCCCGGGCCGGCGACCTTCCCTCTCGCCGTGGTCGTCCCGCTCGTCGATCCCGGCCCGATGGAGCCGCTCGACGATGGCGTGAAAATCGTCGTCCCGGACGTGAAAAGCAAAATGCCTGCCGCGATAGGTCGTCGTGGTGACGGGCGAGAGCGCGGCCACTTCGTGGAGCACGATGCTCTGACGGCTCGGCACGCCGATGACGGCCAGCCCTTTATCGCGCTCGAGCAGAGTGAGTTTCAGAATCTCGGTGTAAAACCGGATGCTCTCCTTCAGATCGAGCGTGTCGAAATGGAGATGGTGCAGCCGGGTCGGAGCGTCTTCGCCGCGGAACAGCTCTAAAAGATTACCCTCGGAATCGGCGCAGGCAATGCCCTCGTGCGCGCCGCAGCCCGTCGCGATGCCCCTTTTCTCAATTTTTCTCGCGAGACCGTCGGCGACGTGAAGCTTTAACGTTATTTTCTGGAAGTCGCCCGCCGAAACCTCGAAACTATAACGCGGAAAGGAATCCAACGTTTCCGGCTTGGGAAGAGCCGCTTTGTTCTGGGAGAAAAGACCGATATGGTTTTGTCCGACCTTGATGAAGGTGCGGTTCACGCTGGCGTCGTTCATCTTGCGCAGGACCCTTCCGCCCAACACCTCGACGTAGAATTTTTCCGCGCGCTCCGGCTGCATCACCGGCAGCACGAAATGATCCAAATGCTGCACGGTTCCGGCCGTGCTGGTTTTTGGTTCCATAGAGAAACCCTCCCTTGGGTACCTCAGGCTTTTTAGCAGGAGAGCGGCCGTTTGAGCAAGCGGAACGTTGCCGCCCCGCAACGACGCGAGAAGGGCACAAACAAGCCGTCGGTCCTCGCGCTCACCGCTCTCCCGTCAGCCCATAGGCGGCCCAGTAAAACGGCTCGGGAAATTGTTCCATCGTTTTGAGCTGCGCCCGCCTTAGCGCCTCCGACTTGTTGGTCGTTTTCAAGTGGCGATAAAATTCGCGTATCAGCTCGTATCCCGCCCTGTCATTGACCTTCCATAGCGTCGTGACGACCGACGGACTTCCTGCATAGATAAACGCCCGTGTGAGCCCGATCATCTCGTCCCCATTGCTCAGCTTGCCCAGACCGGTGTCACACGCCGAAAGAACTACCATGGCCGCCTTAAGGCCCAAAGAGAATATCTCTCCCACGCTAAGCCGTCCGTCGTCGTGTCCGTCTCCTGCCAGCAGAAGAGCCGAACTCAAAGGGTCGTCCTCGTTAAGCTCGGCATGTACGGCAAAGTGCAGCATATCGTACTTGGGACTCATGGTGACAGCCCGAATTTTGCTCGCGTCTGCGAGGACATACACGGCGCTCTGAGGATAAAGCGTTGCTACTTCTTTGGCCTCCCGCTCGGCAAACCGAAGATTGTACGCCTCATCTCCTAGACTTGGATTTCCCATCACCAAAGCACTCTCTCCGCTCCCTCTCCTCTTCGCGCGGGTAAACTGCATCAAACTGGCACTCGATAGATAGTAAACCGGGTAGTCCTGAATCAAATATTTGCCCTCTGGCGAGAGCAGCGCCTGAAAGGGCACGTAATGCAGCACGTCGTGCGGAACGATCAAAAGCTCCTTGCCCCGTACGTGGGAAAGCGCCGGCTTTAGCAGAAGATCATAAAGCTCCTGCGAAGAAGCCTTGAATTTCTCCTCATCGGCGACGTTATAGATGCTCTCCCTCAAAGAGGTCACCTTGGCAATTAACGTCCTCCTCTCGATAGGAACTCTTACAAACTGCGCCTTATCTTTCTCCACGATCCAAAGCAGAGCTTCCTGCTCCGTCACAAAATACTCCAGCATGCTCACGCCCGGCTCTAAATGCTCCTGGACTTCTTTTAGAGTGAGAGGCTCGACGCTCATGAGCGAGGCCTGTTCCTTATCTTGTTTTCGAACCTTGGAAAGAAAAGCCTCGTAGGATTTCTCGGCTTCCGCCAGCTCTCTCCTTGAACTCTCTCTCTCCGTCCCGACTCCTTCCTCCTCGCCCGCCGCCGACTTGGCCTTAAGCGCAGCGATCCGCTCCTGCAAAGCTCTCTCCTCTTCCAGCAGGCCGCCCTGCACTCTCGACAACTGAACTTTACTGCCTAAAATATCCAGGAAGGTCCGGGAGCGTGCGCGCTCGCCGTAATTAAAGGCGTCCTCTGCCTTTCCTGCGGAGAGAAGAGCCTTCATCATTTTGACATAGGCGCCCAATTCCCCTTCGAAAAAGGATTGTCTGTGTTCTTCCGACTGGAGCAGGGTGCGGGTCGATTCGACTTGTTGGATAGCTCTCCGATAGTAGGGAATGGCCTCAGCGGGCTTTCCGCTTTGATTAAAGACATCGCCGATCCGAAGGCTCGCGGAGCTGATCGCAATCGGCCTTTGTTGGCTTTCGGCCAGGGCCAGCGCCTTCTTGAGATTTTCCAGCGCACGAGGAAAGTCTTTTCGAGCGAGATAAACTTGGCCTAACCCCAGATAGAGACTGCTTTCTGCTTGCGTCCTCGCGCTGAATCGTTCGATAAGATCGATTCCCTTTTCATAAGTCTTGATCGCTGCTTCCATATTGCCGGTCCGTTGATACGCCTCCGCAAGCTGAGCGAGACTAATGACCACCAAGTGAACCGCAGTGTGTAAGACACCAGATTTTAACCTTTTTACAGTCGTAAGATAACTCAGTCGGGAGTCCTGGACTCGAACGGAATAGGAGAGGTGCTCAATCGCCTTTTGCAGATCTCCACGACGCAGAAAATCCGCTCCTAACATCCTATTAAAATGCCCATCGTAACCTTCTTTGAACGGCCCAGGCGACAACTTCTTCGCGGTCTCGATTCCCTTCTCTGTCCATTCCCTAGCTTTTTCGTATTGCCTCAGGTTGCCGTGCACTTGGGCCAGGAGAAAAATGGCTCGGACCCGCGGTTCTTGATCCCCTGTTTTTTCTGCGAACTCCAGCGCTTTGCCGGCGTAAGAGAGGGCCTTCTGCAATTGGCCGCTGTTCTGGGCGGCCCATGCAGCCTCGTTGTAGGCGCTTGCCGCCAGAGCCCACTTTCCGTTTTTTTCCGCCTCTTGGCCTTGTGCCTCCATCGCGCTCAAAAACTCTTTCGCTTCTCCCTTCGCGATCGCGTCGCGGGCGGAATTTGGATCCGACCGGTACTTCTGGGCGAAGCAAACCGTCACGAGAAGGCATGTAAGGACAAAACTGCAGAGCAAGCCGACTAACGTCTTCGACGCTTTCATGTCTATGGCACCTGGAGAAATCAGCATGGCCTCCGATGAAAACTGTCCGTGCTACTGAACCTCGATCACATCGATCGACCGCTTGCCCAGCCGCCGCGCGCCTTCGGGCGTGCAAACCACGCAGTCGCCCCAGTACAAACGCTTATTGCCGTCCGGCGTCGCCACCGTCGGCTTCAGAATAAAGACGACGTTTTCTTCAAGCTTCCAGCGGGCGTGCGCGTCGGTCGTCGAACGCGCGGAAACCGGCGCGTCGTCGCCCAGACCGCGCCCGTGAAACAGCGGCCGGAGCGTGAAGGAGGAGGTGTGCTTTTTCCCCCAATCGACGACGAACCGATTCAACTCGCCGATCGTGAGACCCGGCTTAAAAATCTCATAGGTGGCCTGCAAAATTTCTTGACAGGTGCGAAAGATGTCGTGCCATACCGGCTCGACGCGGCCGATGAACATCGGCTGCACGCCCTGGCCGACGTAGCCGAGCCAGCGCGCTTCGATCTCGTTCATCACGATGTCGCCGTTCTGGAGCGGACGCAGAGTCGGCATGATGTTGTTGCCGTGCGGCTCGGGACCCGCGGACCATTGCAGCATCGTCGGCAGCTCGCCGCCTTCTTTGACCATCGCGTGGATCATCGCCGCATAGACCTCGCACTCGCGCACGCCGGGACGCGCGGTTTGCGCCATGGCGTCGATCGCTTTTTCGACCAGCTCGACCGCCTTCGCCAGAGCGTCGATCTCCTCGCGGCTCTTGACGTATTTCGCCCGCTCCAGCAAATCCGTCGCATCGACGAAGGTCGCGCGCGGAAACGCTTTCTCGATCGCGCGCATCGTGCCGTAAGGCATGACGCCTTCGGGAGCGCGGCTGACGTTGTAAAGTCCCGCGACGCCGATGCGGCCTTGCTCGACGTTGAGCTCGCGCAAGCGCTCGACCACGCCCCTGCCGAAATAGCGATTGCAGTTGCGCACGTCCGTGACCCAGTCCTGGAAGCCGAGCCAGTAGTGGATGGGAGGGATGGCCATCGCGATCGCGGTGACTTCGCCCTCCAGGGGAAAGACCGCCGCGGCCTCGCCGCAGTTGCCGCCGATGCCCGTCAAATAGCGCGTGTTGGCTTGAAAGTGGTCCCAGTGGCCGGTGTTGACGGCGGTGACGATCGCGTCCAGCCCCTCTTCGGCCATGAGCCGCCGCACGAGCCGCCAGCGCCGGTCGCGCTCGGCCAGCGAGAAGCGCGGCACGATCAATTTTTCAATTTCATCCACTGGATGCAACTATCTTAACGCCGCCTGGAGTTTCTTGAAGAGCCGATGCGTGAGACGAGGGGCATCAAGCGTACTGCAGAACTTCTCCCAGAACTCTCGTGCCGCCTAACACTAAAGTATCGCATCGGCTCGGAAAGAGAGTCCCAGGCGGCGTTGGGGACCGGCCGCTCTGCTATCCGGCGACGAGCATCTCGACTTTGCGCTCGCCGTGATCCCGATAGCCGGTATCGGTAACGACCAGCGAAGTGCCACCGAGCAAGCTGTCCTTGCCCTCTTTGCCGACGACCGTAGGCGAGATGCTGTAGATCATGCCGGTTTTGAGAACGTAATTTCCCGCGCCGCCCAGGCCGCCGGCCTCGGGATTGGGATCGGCGATTCTGAAAGACTGCCCGGGAAATTCTGGCACGTCGATGCCGTACTGGTGAATTTGCGAGTGGGGAGAGGACTTGAAGCCGGTTTCTTTGCACGCCTTCTGGTAGGCGTCGATGAGATCGCGCTGCGTCGCTCCGTCCTTCACCCGCTTGAGCACCGCCTCTCTGATCGCGATCACGGCCTGGAACATCTCCCGGTGCGCCGGCTTGGGCTCGCCGAAGGAAATCTCCTGATCGCTGTGGCCGGCGTAGCCGCAGTACTCCGCGTGCGCCGTGAGCGTCCCGATATCGCCCTTTGCGATTTTTTTGTTCATGCAGAGGTCGGCGAGAATGGGATTCTGCGCCGGCACGGCGCCAAAGGTGAACGACAGGGTCGATTCCAAGTCGCCGCCGGCTTCCCACATTCCGCGAATGCCTTCCTGAGCGACCTGCTTTCCGGTCATGCCGGGCCTGGCGACTTCGTGAATTCTTTTGATCCCGGCGTCGAAGATCCGGTTGGCCCGGTCGATCATCGCGTTCTCTTCGTCGCTCTTGATCGTGCGCACCTCGGTGAAGATCTCCGACACATCCTCGATCTTCGCGCCCGAGAGCATCGATTTCAGCCGGTTGTACAACTTATAGTCGATGCCGCCGGCGAGACCGATCGTCCCGTTCTCCAGAGCCATCTCCTTCAGCTTGTCGATCACCGAGGAAGCGTCGAAGCCGGGCTTCAAGTCGGTCACCCAGTCCTGCGCGTCGAGCAGCACGCGCGGCGAGATGTCGATCAAATGGCGGCGGTTGACGATCACCGCCAGCGGCTTGTCGTCGGCGGGAAGAATGCCGAACAGCTCGCCCTTGACGCCGTTGCTCAAGTAAAACAGATTGCTGCCGCGGACGATCGCGCAATCGACTTTCTTCTCGCGCAGCTGCCGCCCGAGCGCCGTATATCTCCGGTCGCGTTCTTTAACCGACAACTGGGGTGCGCCATTACTCGCTTGTGCCATAGTTCACTCTCCTTTCGCTTTCGATTAGAGTACCCTCACCCCTTCCCTCTCCCGCAAGACGGGAGAGGGGGCTAAAAGTGAAGCTTCCCGATTCCCTCTCCCTCTGGGAGAAGGCAAGGGTGAGGGATTTACAATTCCATCTCGCGCCCGAGCTTTCGCCGCACGGCTTCTTCGTAGAGCCACTTTGCGAAAGCGACGTCGCCAAATCCTCCCTGGGATTCTTTGAAGACGTTGATTTCCCTGGCGCTCGTTCTCCCGGCGGCGCGGCCGGTAACCAAATCACCCATCTCGGGAATCTTTTCCCAGGAAAATTTGCCTTCGGCGATAAGCTCGACCAGCGGCAGCGCGCCGGCGCTGTCGTAATAGTTTTGCTCGTGCTCGCGGCAGCCGACGACGATCCGATCCGCTTTGAGATAAACATCTTTGCCGATCTCGCCCGGTTTTCCCATCGTGCTCACGTGCGCGCCCGGCTCGACCCACGCGGCGGGAAAGATCGGCTCCGCAGAGCTCGTCGCGGTGAGAACCACGTCCATCTTCTTGACGGCCGCCTCGGCCTCCCCGCTCGGCACGATTTCTATGGCAAGCTCCTTCTCCGCTCGCTCGCAAAAACTTTTCCTCCGCTCCGCGTCGCGGCTCGAGACGACGACTCTGGTTATTCTGCGCACGGCGGTGATGCCCTTGAGAAGTCCGAGCGCGTTTCGGCCGACGCCGAAGAGCCCGACCGTGCGGGCGTCCGCTCGCGCCATATGGCGCGCCGCCAGACCGATCGTGGCCGCGGTCCTGAGCGTTCCGAACGGATAGCCCATGAAGGAAAGAAGTTCGCCGCTCTCTATATCGAAGAGGAGCGCGTACATTCGGTCGCCGCCGCTGAGTTGGACGTTGGGTCCGAGCCTCACGCCGACGCGGCCCGATTTGATGAGCGCGCCCGAGACGACGCGCAGCCCCCGCGCGCCGCTCGTGCGGACGTGATACGGCGCGTGCGCCGCCACTTTTCCTTCGGCCTGCTCTCTGAAGGCGGCTTCGGTGAGCTCGATCGCCTTGCCGAGATCGAGCAGCGGCCGGACCTCATCGCGCGTGAGCAACAGCGCCATGACGACCTCCTACCACTTCACGCCGGATCGATCAACTTGAGTTCCAGCGTGATGAAAAGTAGAAGGCGTGAAAACTTTATGAAAGGCCGGCTCGGTGATTCAAGAACTGGAAGACTCGGACGCCGCGGGTTTGGCGGCGGCTTTCTCCGTCGAATCTTTTTTCCCGCCGTCTGATCCGGCGCCGGCTTTGCCGTCGCTCTTGGTCTCGGCCGTAGCGGCCTTGTCGCCATTGGCGGCTTTGTCGGAGGGGGACTTGTTGTCCTTGCGGGCGTAGTCGGTGATGTACCAGCCGGTGCCTTTGAGTTGAAAGGAAGTGTTGGAGATCAACTTTTTAACCTTGCCCTTGCAGGTGGGGCAGCGGGCCAAGGGCTTATCGGTGATTTTTTGCGTCGCCTCGAATGTGCCGCACTTGTCGCAATGGTATTCGTAGATCGGCATGTCTAATCCTCAGAAGCTGCTGTCCTAAAAATAAACACTGCCCGGCGAGTTGTCAATCAAACGGAAAGTACAAGCACGCCTGCTGTCTCCTCTCCCCGGAGCCGAGGCGGAACCTGCTCCGAAGGAGGAGACGTCCGACACTGAAGATTCGCTGAGATAACGACCGCTTGATTAAGCAAATCGGGACAGAACGGTAGAGGCCCATCGGCTCCCACTGAGGGGCGGGTCCCGCCTCGGCTCCTCATTTCTCATTTAATTCCCAGCTCGTCGAGCACTCCCTGCAGCATGACGCCGTTCAAATCGCACGGCGTCACGGCGCAATACTCCAGGCCGTAGCCGATGCGCTCGTCCACGTAGCCCTTCTCCAGCATGTATTCCAGCACGCCGCGGACGATCGACGCGTGCGAGGCGGTGCCCTCGTGCTCTTTCAAGTCGGCCTCGTAATGGGTGGTGTAGTAAACGACCTGCTTCAAGTCCAAATTATATTTTTTCATCAGCGCATCGCGCCAATCCTGGGCGAAGTAACCCATCGCCTCTTCCCAGACGACCGAAGCCCAATAATCGCAGAGCGCGCCGTCCCACACGACGACTTTGTGGAAGTCGCCGAGCGCGCGCGCCGCCGGCAACTGTCGCGTATCCAGAACTTCTCTCTCGGTCAGGCCGAGCGCCTTTCCCGTTTCCACCAGGATAAGGATGTGGCCGGGCGGCTCCGGCTTGCCGAACTCGTCCACGAGCTTCGAGGCGAACATGCGCATCAGCTTCAAATCCTTTTTTAAAAAATCGACCTGCTTGTAATAGACCGCGAGGCCCAGCGTGTTGATCGTGAGGACGAAGCTCGCCCAGTTGCGGTAGTAGAGCTGGAGCGCTTCCATGGGGAGGCTTCCCTCCTGGAGCTTCAGCATGAACGGGCTCCGAGTCACCTTTTCCTTCCAGCGCGCGTGCATCTTTTCATAGAGGCTATCGACTATTTTCTTCGCCTCTTGTTGTGACATCGGTTTGCCGTCGATCATTTCCGTTCTCCTCCGAGTTGACTATTTTACCGGCGTTCTCCTCTTCGCCGCTTTCTCGCCGGTCTGGTAATGCTCCCCCTTGAGCGCCAGCTCGGCTTCTTCTTCGTCCTCCTCGGACCATGCGCCGAGATTGTACCCGAACCACGGATCCTGCGGCCGGAGCTTCGGCAGCTCCAGGCGCTCCCATAGCTGCTTCGCCCGCTCCATGAATTCTTTCTTCGGCAGCGACACCGGCGGATAGTCCCACTTGCGCGTCGCGTCGATGAGGATCGCCGAGCAGCCGCTCATTTCGTGCATGCCCATTTCCAGCGCGCCCGGCGGCGCCGCCGAAGGATCCATCGACGGCGTGCGATTGCGAATGATCAGCGTGTCGCGATGGGGCTGCATGCGAAAACCCAAAGCCCAGAAGAGCGAGTCGAGGTTCCGCGGATTGATGTCCTCGTCCACCGCGATCACGATCTTGCCGGTCGCGGGATGATAACCGACCATGCTGTGGAGCGCCTGCCAGACGTGAGCGGGGTTCATTTTCTTCATCCGGATGACGCAGATCTGGCGCACGGCGATCGAGTGAAAGACGACTTCGACAATTCCGGGAATATTGCACTGGTCGCGGAGAAAGCGGAGATAGTTTCCTTCCGCCGATACTTGCCGCATGACGCTCGATTCGCTCGGCGGGAGCTGGCTCACGATGCAGGCGAAGATCGGATCTTTCCGGTGCGTGATGCACTTCACCTCGAAGTACGGGTTCAGCATCTTTTCGCCGATGTAGCCGGTCGATTCGCCGAACGCCGCCTCGGGCTCGAGGTATTCGGTCGAGATCTCTCCTTCGATGACGATCTCCGCGCGCGCCGGGACGAGGAGATCGACCGTCTTGCAGCGCACGACTTCGATCGGGCCGCCGGCGAGGCCGCCGGCGATGTCCAGCTCGCTCACGCTGAGCGGCACGCGCGCCGGCGCGGTGTAGGCGACCGGCGGCGGCGCGCCGATCACGAGCGCCGCCGGAAGCGGAATCCCCTTTTGCTTGCATTTTCGCCAATGGTAGCCGCCGTGGTTGCTGGAGTTTAGAAAGACGCCGGTGCGCGTCGGGCTTTTGATCTGCCCGCGATAGTTGCCGACGTTGATGTTTCCGGTTTCGATGTCTTTGGTAAACCAGTGCGACGCGGTCGTGTAAGGCGCGCAATCGAAGCCGGGGGTGGAGATCGGGATGGGAAATTCGCCCAGGCCGCCTTTTTCGAGCAAGGTCGCGCCCGTGTGGACTTCTTCGTGCACGGGCGCTTTATCGACGATTTTGGGCGCGATGGGCGAAGCTTCTGCCTTGGTCCAGCGATCGACGATTTCCTCGGGCTGGCATTGCAGACCGAAGCCGTAGATCTGTCGCGACGCCGCGAGGCAGCCGACCGCGACGGGGATATCGTATTTTCTTCCCTTAACATCGGTGACGTGAGTAAAGAGAAACGCGCGCCGCTCTTCTTCGGGAAGGCCGCGGAATTGCCAGCGCACCAGCGGCATCAACTCGGTGTCCTTGTTGATCGCTTCGTCGATCTTCACCAACAGGCCCGCGTTCTCCAGCGCCTCGAGGTGCTCTCTCACGTCTTTGAAATAACTCACGTGGAAGACTTCCTGCTATATACTTTCGGGTAAGAACCAACTTACTGATAGCAATAAGCGGTCGGAAAGTAAAACAGGAGATTGACCTCCGGCGGCAAAGGCTTTAGCTTCACTCCGTGACTTTTCCGTTCGCCTTCATGATCGGCTTTTCGGTCGCCTCCATCCCGGGCCCGACCGGCGTTTTGATCGCGACTCAAACTCTCCGCCACGGCGCCGGAGCCGGGCTCGTCACCATGACGGCGCCGCTCGCGCTCGACGTATTCGTTATGATGCCGCTGGGACTCTTCCTGCAGACTTCTCTCTTCACCGGCAGCGGCGCCGTTGTTCTCGGTCTCGGCGGCGCGGCTTTTTTATTGTGGCTGGGAGTGGAATCGATTCGCGCGGGGATCAAACATGTGAACACCATCCGCGCGCCAGGCGCGGCACCGGCCGACAGCAAACGGGAATTGAGTCCTTTCCTAAAAGGGCTCGTCACTCACGTCACGAGTCCTTATCCATACCTCTACTGGTCGACCGTCGGCGGCTCGTTCATCTTGCAGGGCTTTGCCGACGGCGGCATCGCCGGCGCATCGTTGTTTCCCGTCGGTTTTTGGGTTGGGACTACAAGCTTCACGCTGATCCTTATCTATCTAGTCGCGCACGGAAAAAGACTGCTGCCACCCCGAGTCGAACCGTATTTTCACCACATATCCGGCGCCCTGCTGATCGGAAGCGGCATTTACTTGGGCTTCGCCGTGTGGCACGGTCTATTCTAAATTCATGGAGCCCGCGGTAAGAGTCGCACAAGAAGTGGTAGAGCACGGCGCCGCGCCGGACCTATGGCGAATAACATGGCGCATCGAGAACGTCGGCGACGGGCCGCTCAAGATTCTCGCGGCGCGCTGCCCGCATGGGAAGTTTCGCTGCGAGGAAAAAGAGCTGTCGCCTGCGCTCGATTTAGAAGTTAAAGAACGCGGCGAGATCGAGTTGGTGGTGCGATGCGAGGAACCGGCGGGATCGGTCATTGAAAATGCATTTTTGATCGTGCGAGCGCTCTGGGCGGGAAATCCTTGGCTGATCCTTGCGCGCCTCCGTGTCTCGGTGAACGGCGAAGGAACCCCGGCAGCGGCAACGGAACTGATCACGAGTCAACCGGTCGGCTTTTCACTGCGTGAGACTGCCGGCTGATGGTGAGCTTGCGCAATGACTGAACGAGAAAAATTGATTCTTCAGAAACTCCGCGGCTGACACAACAACTGAGGCCTCGGCTTCGAGGAGACCACGGGCATGGTCTCGAACTCCCTTCACGTCGATCTTCAGGATCTGCTGGAGACGATCAAGAGTATGCGCGCGAAATACGGCAAGAGCGCCGAGTATCAGAAACTGCGCCGCGACCTGCCGGACGACTGGCCGCTCTAGAAATAATGTTGAATTATGAATGATGAATTTTGAATTCAACATTCAAAACTCAAAATTCAAAATTGCCGTGGCGGACTAGCGGCGGTCCTCGGGGAGGCGGACCTCGGGTTGACGGAGGCGAAGCCGCTGGGTTCCGCTCCAGAATTCCCGCCTGCCCGTCATCGCCTGCACGTGCCCGTCCCACTCCAGGGAAAACGCCGTGAGGCCGAGCTTGACGGCGCACCGGACTTGTTCCTGCGTCTCGGCGTCCGTGGCAAAGCGGCCGATCGCCTCGATCTGGCGCAAGCCGTGGCCCGTATCCTGCTCGGCGTGCAGCCGGTAGGTCTCGGCGGCGCGAGGCGAGAAACCGTAATGCCCCGTCAGCTCCCGATAGACGTTGGCGGAAACTTTGTCGGGTCCGCCGAGTTGGCTTTCGACGAAGCTCAGCATGGCGACGCCCTCGAGCGCCGAGCGGCGCTGGCAGCAGCCGATGATCATCTCGATCGCCGCCATGGTTCCCGGCGCGGCTTCGGCGCGGTCCGCCTCGTCGCGCGAGATGCCGCCTTCTTCGAGAAACTGGAGCATGATGTCGACGTGCGTGCGCGGGCCGGCAAGCTCTTCCATGAAATTTTCCAGCACGGTGTCCATGAGGCCGTAGTCTTTCGCAGCCACGGCGTTCACGGCGATATAGCCGAAGAAGATCGGATTGGTGCGCACGCGGAGATAATGCTGAACTTCGCCTAAGATAATCTGCTCGCGCGTCCAGCGGTGCTGTAAAATTCCCTGAAACCACGGGTGCTCGCCCATCGGCACTTCTTCGGCATAGCCCCAAAGCTCGGCGATGAATTCATCCGGGGACATAAAGATACTCAGTCCTCAGACCTCAGCACTGTAGTTATACCGCCAGCGGGACGGTCATGAAAACATGCGGCTCGTTGCCGACGACGCGCGAGACATGTCCCTTGCCGGTCAGGTCTTCCGCGAGCATGACATCGCCCGGCTTAAAAATGCGCTTGGAGCCGTCGCTGCACTCGATCTCCCACGAGCCAGAGAGCGTCACCACGTACTGGCGGCGCGGCGCCGGGTGCCAGTCGATGACGTGGCCCGCGGGCGCGCGGCGAAAAACGACGCCGTTGGCGGCCCGAAGCTCGGTCGTCTGGAGTTTATCGCCGCTGAACGACAGATCTTTTTCTTCGAAGTGCGAAAGCTGATCGTTGCCGCTGTAAAGCCTGACGACTTTCATCGCGTCCTCCGCTTCTCACGCCCGGTCTTCACTATAGGTCACGTGCGGCCCGCCGAACGCCTCGGAGCGGTTGCCGAAAAGAACCAGCGGCGTGTCGCCCACGTTGGTGATCTGGTAGTAATCTTTCGCGGCAAAGAAGACGACCTCGTTCTTCCCGATGACTTTTTCTTCGCCCTTGATGCCTTTGACGGATGCTTTGCCTTCGAGCACGAGAAACGTCTCCGGCGAAGCATGGTAGTGCATGTCCGTGCCGTCTCCGGGCGTGAAGTAAAGAATCCACGAGCGAAAATTTTCCGTCCCGAAGAGATTGAGCTTGCGCTTGTTCTCCTCCTTCGCTTCGATCATTTTGCGGTTCAGGCTGATGAATTCCATGGCAATCCTCCTTGCGATCGTTGTGGGCGATAAAGCGGCACGGCCTATGAGACACTAGCAAAACGGCCGCAGGGCAACAAGATGATGAAGAGCATGGACGAGCGGGCCTCGTCCGATTCGACACGGATTAGCGAAAAGGTCGTGAGTGAGAGAGTAACTTGTGGTTGGAACGGAGAGCGCCGATGTTAAGGATCGCGTAGCTGTCGCTTCGTTAAAAAAAACTATCCTTACTTGATCCGTATCATCAAATCGCCGGAGTGCCATCCCATCGTCCGGCAAATCGCGAGCACTCTGTCCCGGGATTTCGCGATGATTGTAATCAGCGAATGTGACGGTCTGTGCAATACGATCCAAGAGCGCATCTTACGTCCTCCTTTTTAAGGGAGACGTAACGCAATAAGCATGCCTCCGGCGATTCTTCTCTGCACTACCCGTAAAGACCCTGGTTGACGCATATGTTGCCTGAGGCCAAAAGCCTTGAAACCCGGTTTTTTCCATATTTTATGGCTGGATGTGACGCGGTGCGGCGATCACATATTATGTACTAGGCTTCAGGCCCTTAACGGCCGCGCCTTATTGTCCAGGTCGTTGCAAAATTGTCCGAGGTTTGTCGAGCGCTATAGACCCATCTGAGCAAACGAGCGATCGAGTCTTTTGAGCGCCTGATCGATTTGATCCGCGGTGACGTTGAGCGGCGGAGTGATGCGAATGACGTTGCCCGCGAGACCTCCCTTGCCGATGAGAAGCCCGTTCGTCTTAGTCGCTTCAAAAAGTCTTTTGCCGGCTTCAGGCTGTGGCTGCTTGTTCTCGCCCACCAGCTCGAGCCCCTGCATCAATCCCATGCCGCGTACGTCGCCGATGACGGGATATTTTTTCTGCAGACCCGACAGTCCATAGCGCAAGCGCTGCCCCATGAGGCGCGCGTTCTCCACCAGATTTTCTTCCTCGATGACTTCGATCGTCGCCAGCGCCGCCGCGCTTGTGACCGGATTCCCGCCGAAGGTGGAGATGCTCATCCCCTTCATGCTGTCGGCGACCTCCGGCGCCGCGATCGTCGCGCCGATCGGCGCGCCGTTCGCCATGCCTTTGGCGAAGGTCATGATGTCCGGCTCGACGCCCCAGTGCTCGATGCCGAACATCTTGCCGCCGGTGCGGCCCCAGGCGGTTTGAACTTCGTCGCAGATAAAGAGCCCGCCGTACTTGTGCACGATCGCAACGATCTCCGAGAAATATTCTTTCGGCGGAGTGATGAAACCGCCGATTCCCTGAATCGGCTCGGCGATGAACGCGGCGAGGCGGCTGGACGTAACCGACCGGATCGCCTCTTCGAGGTCCTTCGCGCACTTGAGATCACAGCTCGGATAGGTGAGCCCGAACGGACAGCGGTAGCAATACGCGTTGGGAATGTGGTGGACGCCGGGAGTCGAGGTCGGCGTCAAGCGCCAGGCGGCGTGGCCCGTCAAGCTCATCGCCAGATGGGAGCGGCCGCTGTAGCCGTGGCGCAGCGCGATCACGTCCTGGCATTTCGTGTGCAGCTCCGCCAGCAGGACCGCGGTCTCGTTGGCTTCGGTGCCGCTGTTGGTGAAAAAAGATTTTTGCAGCTTTCCCGGAGTGATTTGCGCAAGCTTCTCCGCCAGGCGCACGTGCGGCTCGTTCGGATAGAGCGTCGAGATGTGCTGGAGCTTGGCGGATTGCTTTTGCATCGCGTCGGTGACTTTTTCGTTGCAGTGGCCGACGCTGATCGTGACGATGCCGCCGAAGAAATCGAGATATTCCTTTCCTTCGGTGTCGTAGACGTACGTGCCCTTCGCGTGATCGACGACGAGCGGCTCCTCGTAGTAGTTCGCCACGCAGGAAAAAAGATATTTCCCGTGCTTGTCGATGATGTCTTGTTTGTTCATGCCGAGGCTCTCAAAAGACGGTATGCAATCCCACTAACGCTGTCAATTAAGTCGGTCGCCTTGTTTTTCCCGGCCCGTAGATCACTTTTCCAGGCCGTGCTCCGGTGTGGTTTCCTTCATCGATCACGATCGCGCCGTTGACCAGGACGTAGTCGATGCCCTTCGGATACTGTTTGGGGTTATCATAGGTCGCGGTGTCCGCCACGGCGTCGGGATCGACCACGACGAGGTCGGCCCAATAGCCTTCCCGGATCAGGCCGCGGTCCTTCAGCCCAAGCACCTGCGCCGGCAAGGAGGTCATTTTTCGGATAGCGTCTTCCAGCGCCAGCGTCTTTTCTTCGCGGGTATATTTTCCCAGCACCCGCGGGTTGGTGCCGAAACTCCGCGGGTGCGGTTTGCCCGGATAGTCGAGATTGAGCGCGCTGCCATCGGAGCCGATCGACACCCAGGGGACGCGCATGACCGTTTTCACGTCCTCTTCGGACATCGTGTGGTGCACGCCATAGATGAAATTTCCTTCCTTGTAGATGAGATCGAAACAGGCGCTCAGAGGATCCTCGCCGCGGATCGCGGCGATTTCCGCGACGCTCTTGCCCTCGAAACGTTTGAGCGCGGGAGTATCGAAGCGGGCGGCGACGATGCCTTCCCACCCGCCATGCTCGTTGACGTATTGATCGAACTCCGGGTCGCCGCGCACGCGCGCGCGAAAACCGGGATGGTTGAATTGCGGGATCACCTCGGCCACCGAAGCGTTCTGCACCCAGCGCGGAAAAAGCCTGCGCCAGGGATGCTGCATCGCGGTGTAGGGATACTGATTGGCGGTGACGTCGAGCCCTTCGCGACGCGCCTCCTCGATCTGCGCGATCACTTCGCGCACTCTGCCCCAGTTGCTCTTGGCGCGGATCTTAAGGTGATAAATGTGGAGGGGGATTTCCGCTTCGCGCGCGACGCGAAGCGCCTTCTCCAGCTCTTCCATGATATCGAAGCCTTCGCTGCCGAGGTGAACGCCGTAATACCCGCCGTAGCGTTTCACCACCTTCGCCATCGCCGTGACTTCGTCCGGATTTTCCGGTCCCCTGGCGTGCCACGCCGCTGTCAGTCCCAGCGCGCCCTCCTCCATCGCCTGCGCCACCATCCGGTTCATCCGCTCCTGTTCTCTCACCGTTGCGGCGCGCTCGTTGAACCCGACGACGATTCTCTTGATTTGCTGCGGCGAAACCCCCGAGGCAACGTTGATCGCGACGCCGCTCTTCATCAATTTTCGGAAATATCCGGTGAAGCTCTCCCAATCCGTTTCGATTTTGTTGCGGCGCCGGTGCTCCGCGCGATACTCCTCCAGCACCGCGCCCTGAAGCGGAGCGACGGTCTGGCTTTCACCGATGACATCGAGCGTGACCCCCTGGCGCACCTTGCTCTCGGCATTACCATCGGCGACCAGCGGCTGATCGCTATGCGTGTGCATATCGATGAAGCCGGGCGTGACCACGCGATGAGAGGCGGAAATGGCGCGGCGGCCGGAATTCGGCCCGACTCTTCCAACGGCGGCAATTTTACCATTCTTTACCGCGACGTCGCCAAGAAACCAGGGATTCCCCGTCCCGTCGATTAACCGGCCACCGTGAATGACCAGATCGTAAAGAGCCATAGCGATGTCCGCTGTCGGAGCCCTATCATCGTTGGCGGCGGCGGACAAGATTCATGGGACAGCACCGATATGACTCAGTCAAGCGGCGTTTCATACTCCGGGTTTAAATTGGTACAATGCATTCCTTATGGCCTCGCCCAAAGAGGAGAAGGACATTTGCGTCAATCGCCGGGCCCGGCACGACTACTTCATAGAGGAGACCTACGAGGCCGGCCTTGTTTTGCAGGGCAGCGAGGTCAAGTCGCTGCGCGACGGCAAGGCCAACCTGTCGGACAGCTATGCCCGGATAATGCGCGGCGAGTGCGTTCTCTTGAACGCGCACATCAGCCCCTACGACGCCGCCAGCCACTTCAATCACGAGCCGACGCGCACGCGCAAGCTCTTGCTGCACAAGCGGGAGATCCTCAGGCTCTCGGGCAGGGTGCGCGAGAAAGGGTTGACCCTGGTGCCGCTCCGGCTATACTTTAAGAACGGCAGAGCGAAAGTCGAGCTGGGTCTGGCGAAGGGGAAGAAGCTTTACGACAAGCGCGAAACTCTGCGCAAGAAAGCCGCCCAGCGCGAAGTCGA
Organism: Candidatus Binatia bacterium; assembly: GCA_036504975.1. Taxonomy (NCBI): domain Bacteria; phylum Candidatus Binatota; class Binatia (SeqCode); species Binatia bacterium. The sequence continues at coordinate 20,698 of DASXUF010000196.1, forward strand.
AAGATCTTTGAAATCACGAAACTAATTGAGCCGAGCAGCGAGCATAACGAGGCCCGAGTTCCGAGCCGATCCTTCGGCTTGGCTCAGGACAGGCCGAGACGTACTCTTTTTCTACGTCGAGGAAGGCGAGGAGCGAGAACGAAGTTAGGCGACGCTTATCGGCGCCAAATGGGGGCGAAATGGGTTCGACGGGGGTGCCAAGTCAAGGAGGCATGCCGGGGTTCTGTTGTCCCGTTAAACAAACAGACTGCACTTAACTGCAGATAATTTCGAGTACGCCCTAGCTGCCTAATCGCAGTTAGCGTCTTACCGGCCTTCTCCCACGGGGTCGGATAAGGCGTCATTTAGTGGGATGGGCTGATTCTCCTGCCGGAGGGGATGAGGCCGAGATTCAAACCGGCTGGTTCCTGAAAAGCCTGTCGCTGGGCGCTTTAGGGACGAGATTAAATCAGCGGCTAAGCATGTAGTTCTCTTTGGTGTAACGCTTTCGGACGGGGGTTCGATTCCCCCCGCCTCCACCATTCGACTCGCTTTGCTCGCTCATGGCAGGCCATTCGACTCGCAAGAAAGATAGCGCTCACTTCGGGCCGACGAGCAAAACTTTCTCTTCCGGACTGATCATTCCGCCCGAGACGATGAGCTTGAACGCCTCCTCGGGCGTCATCTCGAGCGTCACGATGTCCCGCTCCGGAACGAGCAGATAAAATCCCGCCGTTGGATTGGGCGTGGTGGGGACGAAGATGTTGACGAGCCGATCTTCCGAATGTTTTGCAAGCTCTCCAGCCGCGTAGCCCGTGGCGAAACCGACGGTGAAAATCCCTTTGCGCGGATACTCGAACAGGACCACCCTTCTCCCATCCTGTTCCGGACTGAAAATAGTTTCGACCAGCTTCTGCACGGAAGTGTAGACGCCGCGGAAGACCGGAATGCGAATGAGGAGGCCGTCCCACACGCGGAGCACTCTGCGCGTGAACACGCCGGTGGCCAAAAAGCCGAGGAATAGGATCAGCAACAACGTGATCAGCGCGCCTAGGCCCGGAACGGCGAATGGTAGATAGGTGGAAGGATGGAGCGACGCGGGGAGAATATCGAGCAGGCTGTCCATCAGGCCGATGATCCAGCCGAGCAGCCAGACGGTGATGACCAGCGGGAGAAGCACCAAAAGCCCGGCAAAAAAGTAGCGCCTGAGCCTTTCCTTGAGAGTCATCCGAGCCGTCCTCTTGATCTCGACTTCGGCTAGCCGGCCGAAACCGATCTCAATTCGCCCCGCTTCTCGCGGATGCGGTTGCGCCCGTCGACGAAGACGACGTGGGGCCGGTGCTTCACCGCCTCTTTCTCGTCCATCCACGCGAAGCCGGCGACGATGACGACCTCGCCCTTTTTAATCCGGTGCGCCGCCGCACCGTTGATGCAGATGTCGCCGGAGCCGGCGGCGCCGGGTATCGCGTAGGTCGTAAGACGCGCGCCGCTGGTAAGGCTCCAGACCTGCACTTGCTCGTGCGTTAGAATGTGCGCCGTCTCCATCAAGGCCGCATCGATGGTGATGCTGCCCTCGTATTGGAGGTCGGCGTCGGTGACGGTTGCACCGTGGATCTTCCCTTTGAGCATACAAGTTTGCACGATGCACTCCTCCTCTATGTCTTAAGCAGTGTGTTGTCAATTAATCTGGTTCCGCCGACCCGGACGGCCAACGCCAGAACGGCCCCGCTGCCTTGGATTTTCGCCACTTCCTCCAGAGTTTCAGGATCGCACACTCTGGCATACTCGATCCGCGCCAGCGGCTCTTTCTCGATCTCGGCGCGCACGGCGGCGATAACACGCCTGCTTTCTCTTTCGCCTTCCTCGACCATCGACTCCGCGCGCCGGAGCGAGCGGGAGAGACTCAGCGCCGCCGCTCTCTCAGCCGGGCTCAGATAACGGTTGCGCGAGCTGAGCGCGAGGCCGTCTTCATCGCGCACGATCGGGCAGCCCACGATTTCCACGTCGTAGTTTAAATCTTCGACCATTCGGCGGATAAGCTGGGTCTGCTGGTAATCTTTGGCGCCGAAGATCGCCGCATGCGGCCGCGCGATGTTGAAGAGCTTGGCGATAACCGTCGCGACGCCGCGAAAATGTCCCGGGCGAAACTCCCCGCAAAGCAGCGGGGCAAGCTTCTCGACCTCGACAAAAGTTTGGTAGCCTTCCGGGTATATCTCCTCCACCGTCGGGTGAAACAAAACGTCCGCCTTCTCTTTCTCAAGCATTTCCCGGTCGCGCTCGAAGTCGCGCGGATAGGCGGCAAAATCTTCGCCCGGGCCGAATTGAGCCGCATTGACGAAGAGCGACACGATCAATCGCTCGCCGCTTTTTTTTCCCTCGCGAACGAGGCTCAGATGGCCTTCATGGAGCGCACCCATCGTCGGCACCAGGACGATGCGCCGCCCGGCGCGCCGCTCTGCCTCGCTCCACTCTCTCATCTCTTGGATGCTTTCGATGACGCGCATGATTCCTTTTCTGACTACCGCCTACAACCTATCGCCTACCGCCTTTTTAATGGAACGAATGCTCGTCGTCCGGGAAACTCCCGTCTCTCACCTCGGCGATGAAACGCTTCACGGCGTCTCCCATGATGCCCTTAAGATCGGCGTACTGCTTGACGAACTTGGGCGTGTACATGTCGAAGAGGCCGAGCATGTCGTGAACCACGAGGACCTGGCCGTCGCAGTGCATGCCCGCGCCGATGCCGATTGTCGGAATCGAGAGCCGCTGGGTGATCTCCTTCGCCAGCTCCAGAGGAATGCCTTCCAGGACGACTGAGAAAGCCCCGCCCTCTTCCACGGCGAGCGCGTCGCGAACGATCCGCTCTCTCGCTTCTTTCTTTTTGCCCTGGACTTTGTAGCCGCCGAAGCTGTGAATCGACTGCGGCGTCAAGCCGACGTGGCCCATGACCGGTATTCCCATCTCGACGATCGCTGCGATCGTTTTAAGCATCGGCTCGCCGCCTTCGATCTTTACCGCCTCGGCGCCGCCCTCGCTTAAAAATCTTCCCGCGTTGCGCTTCGCCTCCTCGATGCTGACCTGATACGAGAGAAACGGCATGTCGCCGACGAGCAGAGCGCTCTTGCGCCCGCGCGCCACGGCCCGCGTATGATAAATCATCTCTTCCAAAGTGACGGGCAGTGTGCTGTCGCGCCCCTGGATCACCGAGCCGACGGAGTCGCCGACGAGCAGGATATCGATCCCGGCCTCGTCCAAAACCCGCGCGAACGAGTAATCGTAGGCGGTCAGCACGGCGATCTTTCGCCCCGCTTGTTTCATCTTGACGATTTCAGGCACGGTGACTTTGTCAGCCATGTTAACAATCCCTCCCACACCCGACCTGCTAAGTCCTTCGAAATTCCTGACCGTCGAGAAGGCGGCGATGGCAAGGCGGAGCTAGGGATCGCACCGGAGCGTACTTCCCTCACCCTTCCCTCTCCCTCGCCGGGAGAGGGCTAGGGAGAGGGGAGAAGATGGATGCGAACCCGAAGCGACAACGCAGCAAGCGCCCCTTATCGACGGTCAGGCCTAAAATAAAAAAGCCTCCCGGACTAGATCCGGAAGGCCATTAAGATGCTCGCAGCCCGCAGTAAGTCGTTGCTTACTGCCTTCTGCCTACTGCCACCTTCTTATGGCGTCCGTCTCAGTCCAGATTACCTGGATCCAAGCGGTATATAATGTTGCGTCCCGGAACCCATGCTGTTGATTTCGCGGATCAAGTCAGCCAGATCTTGACTGCTCTGAACGAAATCGATCTCGGATGTGTTCACCACCAGAAGCGGGCTCTCGTCGTAATGGAAGAAGAACTGGTTGTAAGCTTGAGCCACCTCTGTAAGGTATTCCAGGGAAACGCCTCTTTCATAGCTCTTATCTCTCTTTTTGAGCCTTTTGTAAAGGACGTCGGGCCGCGCCTGCAGGTAAACCACGAGGTCGGGCTTGGACAGACGCGGGTCAAGGAGCTGATAAATCTGGTGATATAAGCCGAGCTCTTCGGCGCTGAGCGTGAGACTCGCGAATATCTTGTCCTTGGCGAAGAGGTAGTCGGAGACCGTCGCCTGACTGAAAAGCTCCTGCTGGATCAGCTTTCGCTGCTGCTGATAGCGGCTGAGAAGAAAGAATAGCTGGTTTTGAAAGGCAAAGGTTTCGCGGTCTTGATAAAACTTGGCGAGAAACGGATTATCTTCGACCGTCTCGAAGACGGTGCGCGCCTGGAACTCGGCGGCGAGCATTTTCGCCAGGCTCGTCTTCCCCACACCGATCGGCCCCTCGACCACGATGTACTTTTTGTTCGCCATCCAGGCTCAAGAATTTACACAAAGGCCGAAAATTTGTCCAGTTTTTCTTTGCATCGGTCCTTTATGTTATAGTCCACCGCGTGTCAGAGCTGAGAAAAAAAATCGGCCAGATGTTCATGGTCGGTTTCACGGCGAACGAGATCGGCGCGGGGGAACGGAAGCTGTTCCAAGATTATCCTTTCGGCGGCTTCATTTTTTTCAGCCACAACTTGAAAACCCCGAAGCAGATTCTTTCTCTCTGCCGCTCTCTCTGGCAAACAAGCGGGGCGGTCCCGCCGTTGATCTCCATCGATCAGGAAGGCGGGCGCGTCCACAGGCTGCCGCCGCCGTTCACCCATTTTCCGGCCGCGGCCGACCTCGGCCGCGCTGGCAATACCGACCTTGCCTATCGCACCGGCTTAGCGATGGCGCGCGAGCTGTCGGCCGTGGGCATCAATCTCGACTTCGCTCCGGTTCTCGACGTCCGCTCGAACCCAAACAATCCGATCATCGGCGACCGCTCGCTTAGCTCCGATCCCGAAGTAGTCACGCGGCTCGGCCGGGAAGTCATTCGCGGCTTGAGAGAAGGCGGCGTTATCCCCTGCGTCAAGCATTTTCCCGGCCACGGCGACACGGCGGAGGATTCGCACGTCGAGCTTCCGGTGGTGAAAAAAAGTCTCGACGAGCTGAGATCGGTCGAGCTTCCTCCCTTCGTTTGCGCCTGCCGCAACCAGGTGGAAACGCTGATGACCGCCCACGTCCTCTATCCGGCGCTCGATGAAAAATTCCCGGCGACGCTTTCTGATCGAATCATTGGCAACCTGCTGCGCGGCGAGCTGGGATATGACGGCGTCGTTTTCAGCGACGACCTGGAGATGAAGGCGATCGGCGACAATTATTCCGTCGAAGAGACGGCCCGGCTCGCAGTGCATGCCGGCATCGACGTGCTTCTTTTCGGCCATGAAATCAATCGCGCCGTCACGGCTTTCGATTTTCTCTGCCGCGAGGCCGAGCGCGACGAAGCGCTACGCGAGCGCGTCGAGCAAAGCTATGGGCGAATCCAGAAGCTCAAGCGCCGGACACTGAAAGCCTTTTCCGGCGCGCGGGAGAAAGAGCTGGAAAATTCGATCGGCGGGCCGCACGAAAAAATCGTCGAAGAGATTCAGGGCAGCCGGTAGGCGCTGTAGTCGATGAGCTTCTTGATATCGTGCTGAAGTTCGCCTTCCCACTTTTCGACGAGGAGATCGGCGGGGCATTTTCCTTGCACCACCAAATCGCGAAGCGGCTTCAAGTACATCGTCTCGTCTTCGCCGTTCTCGTTCAGCGCCGCCTGGCGTTTGAGGCCTTCCCAGGCGATCTGAATCAGCTCTTTGGCGAGATCGGCGGCCGAGAACTTGCGCACGCGCGCCGCGAGAGCGTGGCGGTGCGAGTCGTGATAGAACTGCATCCGTTCATCCCAGGAGTAATCTTTGACGAGATCCCACGCCGCCTGGAGGCAGTCGGAATCGTAGAGCGTCCCCTTGATGAGCGCGGGCAAGGCCGGCATCAGCTCCGGCGGCTGGCTGTCCGCGGAGCGCACCTCCATGTAGCGCTTGATCCTCACCTCGGGAAAAAGCGTGGTCAAATGCAGCTCCCAGTCCTCGATCGTCGCGGTGTGTCCCTCGTGGCCGTAGGTCCAGAAGCGGCGGAACGGAACGCCGGCAAAGTCGACATACTTGCCGTCGCGGATGATCAAATACATCGGCACGTCGAGCGCGTACTCGACGTAGTGCGCGAAAGAGACGCCCGGGTCGAAAGCGAAGCGCAGCAAGCCGCAGCGCGCTTTGTCCGTGTCCGTCCAGATGTGGCCGCGAAAACTTTTATAGCCGTTCAGCCGCCCCTCGGAGATCGGCGAGTTGGCGAACATCGCCGTGATGAGCGGCGCCAGCGCCATTGCAGTTTTAAATTTCGCCATCGCCTCTTTTTCGTCGCTGTAGTCGATGTTGGCCTGGACCGTCGCGGTCTGCTTCATCATCCGCTGCCCCAAGGTGCCGACCTTCGGCATGTACGGTCCCATGATGCGGTAGCGCTTCTTCGGCACCCACTCGATCTCTTCCACCGTGCTTACCGGCTGGATGCCGAGGCCGAGAAAGACGACGTTCATCCGCTTGGACACCTCCAGCAGCTCGCGCCGGTGCTGCGTGAACTCGGCCTCGGTGCAGTGGATGGTCTCGCAGGGCTCGCCACTGAGCTCGATCTGCCCGCCCGGCTCCAGAGTGATTTGCGCGTTGCCCCGTTCGAGCGCGATGACGTGCCCGTCCTCTTCGATCGGCTGCCAGTTGTATTCCTCGATCAGCGCCTTGAGAATCGCCTCGACGCCGCCGGGGCCGGAATAGGAAATTGCCCTGGCGCTGTCGCGCCGGATGCCGATCTTCTCGTACTCCGTGCCGACGCGCCACTTGGGGCGCGGCTTGCCCGAGTTGTGAAAAAACTCCTCGAGCTCCCGCGTGTTACGAGTGTCGGACATAGGGACGGATGTTCTGCGCGAAGGGCGGCGTGATCACGCCCTTCTCCGTGATGATCGCCGTGACCAGGTCATGGTGCGTGACGTCGAACCCGGGGTTGAGAATGCGGACTCCGCGCGGGGTGATGGCGCGGCCGAAGATGTGGGAGATTTCGCGCGGATCCCTCTGCTCGATCGGCACCTCCGCGCCCGAAGGACATTTGCCGTCGATCGTGGAAGTCGGCGCGGCCACGTAAAATGGAATGTTGTGGCGCCGCGCCATGACGGCGATGCCGTAGGTCCCGATCTTGTTGGCCACGTCGCCGTTGGCCGCGATCCGATCCGCGCCGACGACGACCGCGTCGACTTTGCCTTTCTGCATCGCGTAACCCACCATGCTGTCGCCGAGAAGCGTCACGGGAATTTTATCTTTCTTGAGCTCCCAGGCCGTGAGCCGCGCGCCTTGAAGAAACGGCCGGGTCTCGTTGGCCAGGACTTCGACGTTTTTCCCGGCCTCTTTCATCGCGCGCACGACGCCGAGCGCCGTGCCGTATCCCGCCGTGGCCAGCGCCCCCGCGTTGCAGTGCGTCATAATATGCAAGGAGTTGCCGAGCAGCTTGGCGCCGAATTTTCCGAGCTGCCGGTTGGCGGCGATATCCTCCTGGTAAATTTTAACCGCCTCGTTTTTCAAGAGTTGTTTGACGACTTCGACTCCCTGGCTTCGTGTTTCGGTATAGATGCGGCGCATCCGCTCGAGCGCCCAGAAAAGATTGACCGCCGTCGGCCGGGTTTTTTCCATCGTGCGGAAGATGCGCTCGATCTCGCGGTCGAAATTTCTCCCCTTCACCCACAGCGCCCCCAGCGCCACGCCCATCGCCGCCGCCACACCGATGGCCGGCGCGCCGCGCACCACCATGTCGCGGATCGCCTGGGCAACGCCCTCGTAGTCGCGGTAGGTGCGGTAGATCTCTTTGTTGGGAAGGAGCCGCTGGTCGAGCATGACGACATGGTTGTTATTCCATCGTATGGTTCTTACGGCCATGGCCATGCTTCCTATTTCTGCGGAGGCTGAGTATAGTAAGCCCGCGAAGGGAGCGTCAAGAGCCGATGAACTTTCACGCGATTTTGGGTTATCTCTCCGGCGTTTATTTCATTCGACCGGACCTCGATGCGACGACACTGTTTCGCACGACGGCTCTCGTACACGTTCTCGACGCCATTCTCTGCGGCCTGATCGCCGGCCAAAGCGGCCGGAGCAAAAAAATTTGGACCGCGGCCGGTCTCTTCTTCGGCATCTGGGCTTTGGCGACGATCTTCGTCCTCCCCGCCAAAAAAAATAACCTCGTGCGTCCTACTGGTTGTTGAAAGACCACTCCAGGCCGGTCAGAAAGGTTCCAGCTAGAAGGCGCGCGAAGAATCCCGAGCGCAGGCGTACTTTTTTCAGTACGTCGCATAGCTCGCCACCGGCGAGCGTCAAGATTGTCGCGATTCGAGCGCAACTATTATAACGCCGGCCTTGGGAGTGTCTCGAAGGTCCGATGCGTGGGACGTGAAGCATCAAGCGTACCCCTAAAATACTATCCGCTCTTCGAGACAGCGTAACCAAACTGTATCGCATCGGACCGGAGAGATGCTCCCGGGGCCGGCTATGCCGATGGGCCTTTGTGGCCGGCCTGTCAATCATCTTGCGCCAGAACATAGGCGAGCGCATGATCGTTCGTGTGTGTGATCGAGACCAATAAACGGCGGATGCCGATTTTTTCCGCGAACGCGGACGTATGGTTGTGCAGCGCGATCTCGGGCTTACCTCGCGGCCCGCGCACGACTTCGATATTCAACCAGCTCACCCTTGAGCCCCATCCTGCGCCGAGCGCTTTCATCGCCGCCTCTTTGGCGGCGAAGCGGCCGGCGTAGCTCTGATATTTGCCGCGGCCTTTTTTGGTCTCGCAATAGGCGATCTCGCTTTCGGTGTAGACCCGGTCGCGAAACCGCTTGCCGATCGCGCTGTCCTCCAGGGCGCGTTGGATGCGCGCGACCTCGATCATGTCCACCCCGACGCTCACGATCATGGTTCGAGTTCCCTCACCATGACCCTGAGCCCAATCGAATGGGTCATCCGATCAAGTCTGCCTCCCAGCCGCAAAAGTGTCAACGGGGCCATGCCGGCGTTTGATTTTCCCCGGAGACTCCCACAGACTTTAATATCCGACCATTATTTTGTAAGGTCTTCAGGCTTTTGTGTGGGTAAGCAGGCCAACGCTGTTCCAGTTCGTGGTAATGAAGGTATCGGATGTTGCACCGCGGATCAGCATCAGGCTGATCAGCCACAACTTTCAAGGCTGAGGCGCTGAGGTCGCGTCCTTCGACTAAGCTCAGGATGCGCGGCTATGAAGAATTCCGCTCGTGGTGATCCCTCGACAAGCTCGGGACTAAAGGCGCGGTCGAGGGAGCCTGCCCTGAGCGAAGCCGAAGGGTCGAACCATGCGAACTCTGCGTCTTTGTGGTGGATAGTCCTTCACCGTAAACCCGGAAGAACCATTTTGTATGGGACCATCGCTGCGATCACGCTGAGACGCTCGGATGCCGCCGCCGATCATTTCCATATCGCACCTGACCAAGATCTACGCTTCGGGACTTCAGGCGTTGAAAGGCGTCGACCTCGAAATTCGCAAGGGCGAGATTTTCGCCCTGCTGGGTCCCAACGGCGCCGGCAAGACGACCTTGATCAACATCGTCTGCGGCATCGTCACGGCGTCGGGAGGAACAGTGAGCGTCGCCGGCCACGACATCGTCCGCGAGTATCGCACTGCCCGGTCGAAGATCGGCCTGGTGCCGCAGGAATTGCACACCGACATGTTCGAGACCGTGTGGGCCACGGTGAGCTTCAGCCGCGGGCTTTTCGGCTACCCGCCGAATCCGGCGCACATCGAAAAAGTCCTGCGCGACCTCTCGTTGTGGGAGAAACGCAACGCCAAGATCATGACGCTATCGGGCGGCATGAAGCGGCGCGTGCTGATCGCTAAGGCGCTGGCGCACGAGCCCGAGATTCTGTTCCTCGACGAGCCGACGGCGGGCGTGGACGTCGAGCTGCGCCGCGACATGTGGGCGCTGGTGCGGCGGCTCCGCGACGGCGGCGTCACCATCATCCTTACCACTCACTACATCGACGAGGCCGAGGAGATGGCCGACCGCATCGGCGTGATCCACAAGGGCGAGCTGATCGTGGTCGAAGAGAAAATCGAGTTGATGAAAAAACTCGGAAAGAAACAGTTGACTCTCCATCTGCTGGAACCGTTGATTTCAATTCCGTTGGAGCTGAGCGACTGGCGCCTGGCGCTGAAAGCCGCCGGCCACGAGCTGGAATACACCTTCGACGGCAACGAGGAGAGCACGGGGGTTCCGGCGCTGCTCAAGCGCTTGAGCGATCTCGGCATCGGCTTCAAGGACCTGAATACTCAGCAGAGCTCGCTGGAGGACATCTTTGTGAGTTTGGTGAGCGAACGCAAATGAGCTCGGCAACGAAGCCATCGGTATTCAACACATCCGGCGTCTGGGCCATCTACAGGTTCGAGATGGCGCGGGCCATGCGAACGCTATTGCAAAGCGTGGTCACACCGGTGATCACCACCTCGCTGTATTTCGTGGTCTTCGGCGCCGCGATCGGTTCGCGCATGGCCCAGGTGGACGGCGTGGCTTACGGCGCGTTCATCGTGCCGGGGCTGATTATGCTGTCGCTCCTAACCCAGAGCATCTCCAACGCTTCGTTCGGCATCTATTTCCCGAAGTTCACCGGCACGATCTACGAGCTCTTGTCGGCGCCGATTTCCTACGTGGAGATCGTCATCGCGTACGTCGGGGCCGCGGCGACGAAGTCGATCGTCCTGGGACTGATCATCCTGGCCACGGCGTCGCTGTTCGTGCCGATTCACATCCGTCACCCGGTCTGGATGATCGCCTTTCTCATGTTGACGGCGGCGACTTTCAGCCTGTTCGGCTTCATTATCGGCGTCTGGGCAAAGAGCTTCGAGCAGCTCCAGTTCATTCCCCTGCTGATCGTGACGCCGCTCACGTTTCTCGGCGGCGCCTTCTATTCGATCGACATGCTGCCGCCGCCGTGGCGCACCGTCACCTTGTTCAACCCGGTCGTCTATCTGATCAGCGGCTTCCGCTGGAGCTTCCATGAGACGGCGGACGTGAGCGTAGCCGTAAGCCTGGGGATGACGCTGGGATTTTTCTTGATCTGTCTCGCAGTAGTAGGATGGATTTTCAAAACGGGATATCGGCTGAAGAGTTAAGGATGAAGGAGAACTCGCATGGCTCGAGAGGTAGCTCAAATTCTCGCAACTTTGTGCTGCGGTGTTTTCTTTGGAGCGGCTCTCTACATCTCGCTGGTGCAGCATCCGGCAGCTTTGGAGACGGGAGGCGAGTTCGCTGCGCGTTTCTTTCCGCCGATGTACGCGCGGGCTTCGGTCATGCAAGCGAGCCTCGCAATCATGGGAACGATTGCAGCGCTGGGTGCGTACCTCTTGGGCGCGGGTCGTGCCTGGCTGTTCGGTGCCGTTCTGCTGGCCAGCGTCATCCCGTTCACCTTCCTTGTGATCGACCCTGTCAACCAACAGCTCAAGACGATCGATCCGTCTGCCGATCGCGCCGTAGAGCTCTTAATCCGATGGGACCGCCTCCACTTGGCTCGAACCGTCGCGAGCGGACTATCGTTTGTAATGTGTCTTGTCGGTATTGTTCGACGAGAATCTGACTACCCCCATGAAGCAACTCACATGCAAAGGAGACGAAGGCGCGGCTGAGGCCTCCGGCACAAGTCTCAAGCTAGACGTTGACTGGAAGCAGGCCGTGGCTCAGCTTGATCAACGCGGGTTCGCGCTGCTCAAGGGCATGCTCTCGCAAGACGAGTGCGAAACCCTCGCCGCGAGTTACGACGACGACGAACAATTTCGCTCGCGCATCGACATGTCCCGTTACGCTTTCGGCCGGGGCGAGTACAAATATTATAAATACCCGCTGCCTCCGATCGTGCAGCAGTTGAGATCGTCGATGTATCCGCATCTGGCGCCGCTGGCCAATCAATGGCTCGACCGGCTCGGGAGCAAGCAGCCGCAGTACCCGAAAGAATTAACGGACTTCACCCGGCAATGCCACCGCGCCGGACAAAAACGGCCGACGCCGTTAATGCTGAAGTACGGGCCGGGCGATTTTAATTGCCTGCACCGAGATCTATACGGCGAGCTTTTCTTTCCTTTTCAAGTCACTTTCTTTTTGAGCCAGCGAGAGAAGGATTATACAGGCGGTGAATTCGTGCTGGCAGAGCAGCAGCCGCGCCGGCAATCGCGAATCGAAGTGCTGGCTCCAAACCAGGGCGATGCGGTGATCTTCTCCGTCGACCATCGCCCGATCCGCGGCGCCCGCGGCTATTACCGAGCCCACCTGCGCCACGGCGTTAGCACGGTGCGCTCGGGCAGCAGATACACTTTGGGAATCATTTTTCACGATGCAAAGTAGACCCATTGTCCGACGGTAGATTCAATTGTATTTTATGTGCCCTGAAGACGACCATCGATCCCGCCGGCAGATTGGTGATCCCGAAGGATATTCGCCGCGAAGCCGGGAGGGCCGCTCGATATTCGTTGGGAGAACGGCACGATCGCCATTACTCCCGCTCCGTTGCCCGTCAAGCTCGAACGCAAAGGGCGGCTCCTTGTTGCGGTCCCGGCAAAGGATACGCCGCGTCTCTCTGCGGAGACCGTCGAGCGCACCCGTAAAAGATTGCGGCAAGAACGATCCGCCGACTCGACCTAAGCATGCCGGGCGCATTCCTTCCCGATATAAGCTGCATGATCGCGGCCGTATGTTCGTGGCAGTAATCCGCTAAAGACCTAATTCCTTCTGAGCTTGCTTGATGTAGCTCTGGTCGACGTATTTTTCCGGCGACGGTAAAGGTTCTTTCAGTACACCGTCTCTGGCCTGAACTTCGATGTTCACCTTCAATCCTTCGAGGATCACGCCGCCGTCGATCGGGAAGACCTTGTTTTTGGTGAAGTAGTCTATTCCTCTTCGAGCATAAGGTTGCTTGACACCCATTTCGCTGATGAACAATTCCGTCGCTTGCCCGGGCTGCTCGTGAATCCAACGGAGCGCCCGGATATGGGCCTTGAGAAATTTGACCACGGCGGCGCGGTTCTTCTCCGCCCATAAAGGATTTACCGTGAGGCCGTTGAATTGATACACGGGAATCGCTTCCACCGTATCGCCCAGCCGATTGAATCCCTGATCGATCGCGATATCCGAATACGGAATACCGAGCACTGCGCCCGCGAGCGCCCCGGTTTCCAGCGCCGTCAACCGCGCGGCGGTGCCCCCCGAGATAACGGTCATGGCAAAGTCGCGCGGGTACTCAAGCCCTTTGCTCTTGAGATAATCCAACAAAATCGAAGTCGCGCCGCCTCGCAGGCTCGACACCCCGAGCCTGGCGCCCTTGAGGTCCTCGATCTTCTTGTACGCCTTGCCGCCAACGAGAACGTAAGGAGCCGCGTTGTCCACTCCGGCGATCACCTTGAGATTTCCACCTTTCTCATTGATGACGATGGTCGCGTCGGCATTCAAGCTGCCGAAATCGATCTCCCCCGCGAGCAGCGCCGCGAGCTGAACATCGCTCCGGCCGATCAAAACCAAGTCAACCTTCAGGCCTTCCGCCGCGTATAACCCTCTCTTCTGCGCCGCGTAGAAAGGAAGATAGAACAGCGTCTTCGAGGTCATCCCGACCTTCAGCGCTTGCGCCGCAGACGTGGAAGCAAAAAGGCCCAAGCCGAAAAGAACCGGCAGGACGGAAGCGAGAATCCGTTTCATAGCCAGACCTCCTTAAGCTACAAGCTGTAAAACGCACGGGAGTTGGTCCCAAGAATCTTGTCGGCTTGAGCATTGGTGATCCTGCCCTCGTCCACCCAGCCGCGGACTTCGTCCAGCGCGCTCAAGTTGGCCGAGATGTCGGTGTGGCTGTAATCGGTGCCGATCATCAGGTTATCTTCGGTACCGAATTTCAGCAGCGACTCGATATCGTCGATCGGGTCGATCGTGACGAACAGCCGGTTGGCGCGGAACAATTCCGGTTCCAGTTCATACAGGCGCGGCAACCGGCTCTGTCGACCGCGCAGCGATTGGCGTTTCACCGCCCCCAACTGCGAGACCGCATAGGGAATCCAGGAAGCTCCCGACTCGATGAGCCCGAACCTGAGTTTGGGGAATTTTTTTGCAAGGCCGGAGCTTACCAGCGCGGTGAAGGAGTAGATGATCGGGAAGCCCCTGTCCCACTCGGTACCCGGAAGCGGATGGCCCGTGTGGATGCACAGAGGCAGGTCGAGCGCGCTCGCCTCCTCGTAGACCGGAAAGAAATGCGGGTCGATTACCTTCCTGTCAAGATCGAATCCCCGTTTGAAGACGCCGGAGGCGCCGTGCTCTTTCGCCCAACACAATTCTTCGACCGCCTTGTCGGGCCGAAGCAGCGGCAGCACGGCCGCCCATCTGAGCCGCCCGTTTGTTTGCGCGCATTTCCCGGCAATCCAGCGATTGTAGGTGGTGGTCAACGCCCATTCGGCCTCCGCGTTACGGGTGTTATAGCGGATGAAAAAGGTCGGGAAGATAACCTGCACGTCGACGCCCATCTTGTCCATGTGCGCGAGACGGCCCGGCACGTCCTCGAGCTCCCGCAGGACGCGCGGCGGATGGTTGACGTCGTCGCGGATGGCGCGGTTCTGTAGCCTGCCTTCCACCACCCAGCAGCGGCTGTTTGTCGGGGTATAGCCGGCCCGTCTGGCTTCATCCGGCGGCATCTCAATGGTTACCGGTGTGTACTTTACGTACGGCGTGCCTTCCAACTTCTTCCAGGTGTCTTCGGACTCATCGACATGCGTATCGGCATCGATCGTCGGCATCGGAACGGCTCCTATTCTTCATAATGAAATATGCTTTGCCCGTTTCGCGTGCTCCATAAAAGCAATTCACCCACAACGATCCAATATAATTCGACCCTCCGTCTTTGTATACAACCGGCGAAACTGCGAGGCTAGATTCTCTGACGCATGAGTGATCGCTGGCGGGCTCTAAGGATAGAAGCCGGTCGCAAGTCTCGACGATCCTTCATGGCACAAGCCGAGATTCGATATGTTCATTTCCAGCGCTCAGATGTGGGACATCATGCATCCGGACTTGCCTAAGTTCCCCGAGGGCCCGCCGCAAAAAAATTAGCCGACCCGTCCAGGGTGTTTGTTGCTAAGTTGCGCAAGTACGCAACATCACCTGGAAGACGACGCGGAGTCGACAAAGGCGAAGAGCGCTCGGAGAACTTGGCGGATTTCTCGCGGATGCTTCAAGCGGTATAGGGCCCGCATTTTGGAGTCGCTGTCGTATCGCACAACCTCGGCAAGGCGTAAGGCGCCCAACGTATGGCTGATGCGCGACAAGCTTCGGCTGAGCGCCCGCGCGCGCTGGCTCGGGCTCATCTCACGGTTCTCGAGCAGCAACTCAACGATCGCGAAGGCAACGGGATTTCCAAACACGCGGCACAGACGCGATTGCCTGTAGCTCTTTTCTTCCACGCCGCCCCGTTTACCACGTTCAGGGAATTTCTGAAACAGTGTATGTTGCTAAGTTGCGCAATTGCGCAAGTACGCAACGTGCGACGGTGAGAGTCCGATGCCGGAGAGGCTGACCCTGAAAGTTGCCAACGGGCTTTGTCTTAGCCGAGAAATGTGTCTTGAGAGACTAGTGAACCATGTGATAAATAAGCTTGCCTTCGGTGGCATCACACGTTAGGACTGAGCGGAACGTGTTGCAACCAAGAGGGAAACCGACTAAATCATCTAGAACGGAGCAAAATGCCTACTGTGGTAACCAAGCGTCATCGCTTGAAATTGGGCCCAATTAATTAACATCATACCCTAGCTCTGCTCGTAGGTCCCCCTTCTCATTGAAGACTTTCAAACCAGAGGTTCCTTGATCCATGCCTATTAGCGTTCTCAGCTTACCGTCGGGTCCAGCGAACTGTAGTGAGGTCCCCTCTGCATTAGAGCCGAATACTCCTCGTGGTTTCCCTTCCGCATCGTGCAAGATGAACTTATAACCTGCTTCTTGTTGGCTCATTTGCGCCTGTAGAGTTCCCTTCGCATCATACATCAGAATAGTTGGTCCTGTGCTGTCATTTACTACAAATACCAGCCGGACTTTTCCGTTCTTATCGGCAAGCGTTACGCCAGCGCCATCCTTAGCAACTTGGAATGACGCCTGTGGATTTGCCTCCGTATCGTAAAGTGTAATACCTGGCCCCATAGTCTCATGTACTCCAAATCCCAGCCGAACTTTTCCGTTCTTATCGTTTAAAATCGCCTTAGGCCCATCCGGACCGCCACGGAATAACATCCGGGGTCTTGCATCTCCGTCGGTGATTATTAGATTTTCGGTCGTGATCACTTTCTGCGCATTGGCTTCCGGCGTCTGCTTGGACGATTGCCGAGAAACAAGGAAGGCAACTACCGCTGATAACAAGACAGAGATCAGAATAGTTTCAATCATTTATAAAACCCCCTTTTTTGAGCGCTAGCTAATCCACATTCGCCCCCTACCCGCGAGAGCCGGATTCTTTCACCAAGGCAACAAATTCGTCAATAAGAATCTTCTTGCTTTGGGCGCGCGTAGGGCTACAGTTTAAGTCAGCGTCTGGGGCTAGCTTGGCCAGCGAAAAGCCGGGGGTCAGAGAAAGGGGACCTATTCACCGGAATCTTTTTTCTTAGCCCGGTCTTTTTCAAGCGCAATACGGAATGTTTCCTCTAATTCCTTTACCTCTTCGACTTTCTGCGCGTATTCCTCAGGTGTTTTGGGCTGACGCCCAAATTCATCTTGAAAATAGTAGCTTCCATCTTTCATCCGTACGTACGTCTTAGCGGCAAACTCTCCTATCTCGTGTTTTGATGGCAAGAGAAACCGGCCAAGTTTGTTCCAGGCTGTGGTTTTCAGATAGCGTTCTGGGAATAGATCTTCTTCATTACGGCCAGCAATATAACGATGGGCGCGTGACTTGATAATGTAATTCACTTCTCGGACCTCATGTTCCGCTAGCTTTCGTCCACGGATACACAAGGTATAGTTAACCCGTGAAGAATCAAAATACCGTGGGTTAGTACGAGGCTTCCTAGCTTTTATGGACCCGGGACTCTGTGCCCATTCCACGTGAGTAAGAATAAAAAGTCTGTGTTGATCAAACGGGAATAAGGTTTGCGTACCAATCCAATCTAGCAAGGGGTCCAGACCATCCTGGGGTCTGAAGGAAAGACGTGACTGTTAAACAAGGTCACCGGATGATCCGAAAGAATGAATTTCACGAAAGAGTTTTCGGCCGAGACGATCTCCAGAACGCTTTCTGTCCACATCACGCAATGCATAGTACGAATACGCTGCATTCTATACATCAACTCTTCCTGACTATTCGCACGCGTCAAGAACTTTACAAAGTGTAGTCCTTTGGGTGTTCGCAATCTCAAAGCATCCATAAACCCATACATGTATCCATAGGTAGAATGTACGGTCTCCCAATCTTCGGCGATATAGGCATCAATAGCCGTCTTACCGTCGCGGTCGATTGCGCCAAATAGCATTCGCTCAATTTCGTCATTTGGTGCTCCAAGCCAACGCGTGGTGTAAAGGTCGTTTTCGAAGAAGATGGATTTCGGCCCTTTTGTTGAAATCTGTCGTCCAGACGCACTACTGCCGTCCCCTCTAGTGAACTTCGGCGGCTGTAGATCCAAAACCTTGAAAGATGTTTGCCCTGGTGCGAGAAATCTCCGCTGGTACCATTCTGGGACGTAATGATGTCTGTGGCTCTGTTGGACCATCTCCCCGCCTCTTTGCGATAGGTATCGGGTCTGACATAACAATCATTACAATCTTTGTTTTTGCAATCCGATACCAAAATTTGCCCGTGTGCCGGGACAATGACTCCTTGTTCTCGCCGATCGATTAACTTGCAATCAGGATCCGATATAACTCGCTGACATTACTAAGCTCCTATCTCGCGCTGCGACAGTGTGTAATTGCAACACCTGGCCCCGCTCCCACTCACACCCAGCCCTCCACCCCGCTCGCTACCTCTTCAGCTTGGCGCGCTCCAGCGCGAGCGCGGATACGTGCACGATGCCGTCATGGAATGTGGCCGTTTTGAATTCGGGGCGCGGATCGCGGGGAATTGGCGGTGCCTTTGTAGAGCTTCAACGCGCCGTGTGGTCTGCCTACAATCTTTCAGCTCCCTTGAGCTTTCCAAGAGCTCGGTCAAAGGTACCCAAAGGAACGTGGCCGGCTTTCCGAGCTACTTCGAGGATCAAACAGTCGGAGAACCCCAGCGCTGGACGGCGACGGTAGTGCTCCAGCGCGGCGGTGACAGTACCGGAGTCCTGGATCGTAAGATCTCTGTGACGCAGGAGCATCTCGACGGCGGTCGCTATTTCCGGGTGGGCGAGCTCGTATACGGCGGCAAGAACCCACGTTGCCTCAATGAGGACCAGCGTCGATACCCACGCGCCTTTGCTAATGAAAGATTCCGCAGCGGCGACCTGCTTCCCGTCGTCGCGCGTGACAAGACGAACCAAAACATTCGTGTCAACGGCGCGCATGCTTGGCTTTCATGTAGCGCAGCACCCCTTTATCGAAATCTTCCAACTTCTTCGGGCCGGGGGAGCGTTTGGGAAAGACCGCTCGGTGAATATCCTCCGAGGAGTACCGTCCGGCTTTGCGAACGACGACCGCGTCGCCTTCCTCATCCCACTCCAAAACCGAGCCAGGACCAACGCCGAGTTTTCGTCGCACCTCGGCAGGAACGGAAATTTGACCCTGGGCTGTAACTTTTGATTGTGCGAGTGCCATAGATGTTAATTACCATGGTAATGAATGGCCGTCAATCGGCGCTCGGCGGAACCATACGACGGGGAACGATTCATCGCCGCGGCAAATTTTGCCGGTCCGCTGGCAAGTTTTTCAAACGCCTATCCAGCGCGCCGTCGAGCATCTTGTCTCTTACATCATATCAGCACGGAAAACAGCAAGTTAGAAAACTTCCTTCTCTATGGTACGAGGTTTGCTCCCAGCAAGATACCTTGGGGGTGTGACAGATGGCGACAAGAGCATCCTTCGAAGTCGGCGGCGCGATCCTTCGCGCTCTAACGAAAGCGCGCAAGGCCGGCGCCTACGTCGTTTATCAACGCACGGTGCCGCTGCTGGCGTTTATCTTCTGCGTCGGAGTGGCGGCCATACTTTGGCATCTTTCCCGGCTGTCCTCCAATCTCGTTCAGTCGGGCGCGCTGCAGGGCACCGCGATCTATTCTCAGTCGATTACCGATCTGCGCACGTTCTACGGCTCCGAGGTCGTTGATCGGGTCAGACCCTACGGCATCGAGGTGACCCACGACTACGCGGCTAAGAAAGCCGCCATACCGATCCCTGCGACGTTCACCATCGAGTTCGGCAAGCATATCGCCGAGAAAAACTCCGGCATGGAGATTCGGCTATACAGCGACTATCCGTTCCCGTTCAGGAAAGAGGGCGGGCCGAGAGACGCCTTCGAGAAGGAAGCGCTCGCCTACTTGAGGCAACATCCCGACAAGACTTTTTTCCGTTTCGAGGATTTTCAGGGCCGGCCGTCGCTCAGATACGCGACCGCGGTCCAAATGAAGGCCGGCTGCGTCGCGTGCCATAACAGCCACGCCGAAAGCCCGAAGACCGACTGGAAAGTGGAAAACGTCAGGGGGGTTCAGGAAATCATCCAGACGCTGGATAGCGCCGTCGCGCAGACCCGCTCGGGCTTGACCGAGACGTTCGTGCTGTTGAGCACGATGGGTCTTTTGGGAGTGGGCGGTCTGGCGCTCGTCGTCGGAACGATGCGCAAGAAATCGGCGGAGCTGGAGCAGCGGGTGAGCGAGCGCGCGTCCGCGCAAGCGCGTCTGGCTGCGCTCCACGAGATCAATCTCGCCAGCACGTCCACTTTGGATCTCAGAGCGGTATTGAACTTGTTGCTGGAAAAAACCGACGACCTGCTTCCGGTCATCGCGGCGACAACCGTACGGCTCTTCAACAAACAAACCGGAAAATTGGAACCGGTCGCCTGCTGGAACCTGGATGAGGAGCAATGGAAGGCGGAGACGAAGAACGGCGGCAGTCTCATTCGAATGCTGCCGGAGAGCAACTCCCCGCTCATGGTCCTAAACGCCCAGACGGACCCGCGATCCCTGGCCTCCGAGTTTTTGCGCAGGCAGGGATTGGTCTCGTTTCTAAGGGTCCCCTTGACGGCAAAGAACGACACGTTGGGGGTGATCACGTTTTTTACCAAAGTAGAGCACCGTTTCAGCGATGAAGAAATAGATTTTCTCTCGACTGTCAGCGGCCAGGCGGCCATCGCCATTCATAACGCGCAGCTTTACGAGGAGACCGCTTCGGCCAAGCGAGAGCTGGAGGACGCGAACAACACGCTTAAAAAACAGGCCGTGGAGCTGGCGCGTTCCAACGCCGAGCTGGAGCAATTCGCCTATGTCGCCTCACATGACCTGCAAGAGCCGCTGCGCATGGTCGCGAGCTATACCCAACTCCTGGCCAGGCGGTATCGGGGCAGGCTCGACGGCGACGCCGACGAGTTTATCGCGTACGCGGTCGATGGCGTCACCCGCATGCAGAGCCAGATCCAGGACCTGTTGAACTATTCAAGGTTAGGAAAGAAGGAAACGGATTTCGAGTCCACGGATTGCTCCGCCGTTTTGGACCGCGCGCTCGTCAACCTCAAGGTTGCGATCGAGGAGAGCGGAGCGAAGGTCACCAGCGATCCGTTGCCGGCGGTGGCGGCCGACGGCAATCAATTGGTGCAACTGTTTCAGAATCTCATGAGCAACGCCGTCAAATTTCGCAATCACGAGCCGCCGCTCATTCACGTCTCCGCCAAGCGCAGCGGCAAAGAATGGGTTTTCTCGGTCCACGACAACGGCATCGGCTTCGAGCCGCAATTTGCCGAGCGCATCTTTGTCATCTTCCAGCGCCTGCACGCGAAGGGCGATCATCCCGGCACGGGCATCGGTCTCGCGGTTTGCAAAAAAATCGTGGAACGCCACGGCGGACGCATCTGGGCGGAAGCGGAACCGGGCCAAGGGGCGACTTTTTATTTTACGATTCCAGCGTAAAAACCAGATCCTATTATTTAAGGAGGCAGACGAAAGATGGTGACCGCCGCAAATGGAAGACCCGTCGAGATCCTGCTCGTCGAAGACAATCCGGGCGATGTTCGGCTGACGAAGGAGGCGCTGAAGGAGGGCAACCTGCTGAACCGGCTGAGCGTGGTCGGCGATGGCATGGAAGCCTTAGCCTTTCTCCGGCGCGAAGGAAAGTTCGCCGGCTCGGCGCGGCCGGACATGATTCTTCTCGACCTGAACTTGCCGAAAAAGAGCGGCCTCGAAGTGCTGGCGGACGTCAAGGCCGACGAAGATCTGAGACGCACGCCGGTGGTGGTCCTGACGACCTCTCAGGCCGAGCAGGACATCATCAAGAGTTACAATCTCTACGCCAACTGCTACATCAGCAAACCGGTCGATCTCGGAGAGTTCATGAACGTGGTCAAATCGATCGAGGAATTCTGGCTCACGGTCGTCAAGCTGCCCTGCGATGGGGATTGGGTATGGACGGCGAGCCGGCCGAAGCCCGTGGGTTGAAGACGGCGTGTATCTGTGGATGCGCCGCGCGTCGATCATGCGTCCGCAATTGAAATGTTCTCGCTTGCCAAATTAACCGGCCGTTTAGGATCCCTCCTTTCCTCGGGAGGAGCCGGGGATTTCATCGGCGGCATCGTCGCGCGGCGCTTCAGCCAGACTTCCTCCGCGCGGATCAAGCTCATTCTCGAGGTCG
Organism: Candidatus Binatia bacterium; assembly: GCA_036504975.1. Lineage (NCBI taxonomy): Bacteria > Candidatus Binatota > Binatia (SeqCode) > Binatia bacterium. Next base: position 42,406 of record DASXUF010000196.1, read on the forward strand.
CGGGCGACGGCATTTTCGGACTCGACGTCGACGGGAAAATAACCTTCGCCAATCACGCGGCCGCGAGAATGCTCGGCGCGAAGCGCGACGACATCATCGGCCGGCCGATGCGCCAGGTCGTGGACCATCTGAAGGCCGACGGCAGCCCGTTTCCCGGCGGCGCGTCGCCGATCGTCGCGGCCGCAAGCGAGGGTACTTCCTGCGTGTCGTCGGATGAAATCTTCCGCCGCAACGACGGCGCGAGCCTGGTCGTGGATTACGTGAGCAACCCGATCTTCGAGCGCGGGAAGTTGACCGGCGCGGTCGTGGCCTTCACCGACGTGACCCAGCGCAAGCGCTCGGAAGAGGCCCTGCAATCGCACTACAAGGAACTGGCGATTCTCCATGAAATAGGCCAGATGATTTTCGCCTCCAGGGATCTGAAAGCGGTTCTAGGGAACATCCTCGAGCGGGCCCTCTCTCTCGTTTCCCTCGACCTGGGAAATATCCGCCTGTTCGAACCCGGCGTCCGGATGCAAACCGGCGCGTATCGCGGCTACCGCGACCCTGAACAAATCGGCAAGAACACCCACATGAACGGCGGAGACAGCGCCGGATTTATCCGCGGCGTGGCGGCCTCCGGGACCAGCTTGGTGCTGGAGGATATTTCGACGGTAGAAGGCCTCAGAACATTCAAGAACGAAGGCGTTCGTTCGGCGATCATCGTGCCGATCACGACGGCGGAAGAAACGCTCGGCATCATCGAGGTCGGCAGCCGCGCGAGCCGCAGGTTCCTGCCCGACGAGCTTCGCCTCCTGGATACCATCGGCAATCAAATCGGCATCGCCGTGCAAAAATCCCGGCTCTTCGAGGAGACGGCGCGTCGGGCGGAAGAACAGGCGGCGCTGAATACGATCGCCGCGGCGACGAGCCAGTCCCGGCGCCTGGACGAGACGCTTGGGATCGCCCTGGACAAGGTTCTGGAGGTTACGGGGAGAGAGCAAGCCTACATACGACTGATGGATCCCGTCACGGGAAATCTTACGCTCGCCGCCCATCGGGGAATTTCGCAGCAGTTCGTCGAAGACTTGACGCATCGCCGCACCCCGGGAGGTAAAAGCGACCGGGTCTTCGAGTCGGGCGAACCGCTGGTCATCAACGATCCGGAGAGCGCCTCGCTCAGAGATCAGACCCGGCGCGAGGGAAGCCGCGCTTTCGTGTGGGTGCCGCTCAAGGTGCGGGGCCGAGCGGTGGGCATCATGAACGTCGCGACGGTTCGTCCGATTCCGTTCCAGCCGCGGGAAGTGGAGCTTTTAAAGGCGATCGGGCACGTGATCGGCGTCGCGCTGGAGAACTCAATCCTGTTTCAAGAGACCGAACGGCGCAACCGGGAAATCAAAATCGCCAAGGAGAAGCTCGAGAAAGTCAACAGCGCTCTGACCGTTCAGGCGGCCGAGCTGGCGCGGTCCAACAGCGAGCTGCAGCACTTCGCCTATATCGCGTCCCACGATCTGCAAGAGCCGCTGCGCATGGTGGCGAGCTACGTGCAACTGCTGGCGCGGCGCTACAAGGACAAACTCGATCAGGACGCCAACGAATTCATCGGCTTCGCCGTCGACGGCGCCACCCGCATGCAGGCGTTGATCAACGCTCTGCTGACCTATTCGCGCGTCGGGACCCAGGCGAAGAGGTTCGAGCCGACCGACTGCGAAGCGGTGTTGGACGATACGCTCGCGGGCTTGAAAACCGCCGTCGAAGAAAGTGGGGCGGTCATCACGCGAGATCCCCTCCCGACCGTGATCGGGGATGCGACCCAGTTGGGCCAGTTGTTCCAGAACCTGATCGGCAACGGCGTCAAGTTTCACGGTGCCGAGCCGCCGCGGATTCATATTTCGAGCAGGAGAACCGACAACGGGTGGGTCTTCTCGTTCAAAGATCGCGGCATCGGCTTCGATTCCCGATACGCTGAGCGCATCTTCGTCATGTTTCAGCGTCTGCATGCAAAAGGGGAATATCCGGGCACCGGCATCGGCCTTGCCGTGTGCAAAAAAATAGTCGAGCGCCACGGCGGCGAGATCTGGGTGGAGTCCCGGCCGGGAGAGGGAGCGACCTTTTACTTTTCGATTCCAACGAACCGTCCCGAAGAGGAGGACAACGCACATGCATTCAGCGAGCACGAACGGATCGGCTAGGATTTTGTTGGTGGAAGACAACCCGGGAGACGTCCGGCTGACGCGCGAAGCCCTGAAGGAAGGCAAGATACTGAACGACCTCTCGGTCGTCGGCGATGGGGTCGAGGCCCTGGCCTTTCTCCGGCGCGAAGGCCGGTATGCCGAGGCCGAAAGGCCGGATCTGATCCTGCTCGACCTGAACCTGCCGAAGAAGGACGGCCGGGAGGTGTTGGAGGAGATCAAAAGCGACGGCGATCTCAAGAAGATTCCGGTCGTCGTGCTCACGACCTCGGCGGCGGAGCGGGACATTCTCAACGCCTACGACCTGCACGCCAACTGTTACATCACCAAGCCGGTCGATCTCGGACAGTTCATCAAGGTCGTGCAATTGATCGAGGATTTTTGGCTCATGATCGTGAAGCTGCCGTAACGAAAAGAGTCCATGAGCCTATTGCCGATCAAAGTTTTGGTGGTCGAGGATAACCCGGGAGACGCCCGCCTCTTGCGCGAAGCGCTGGCGGAGATGGCCCGGACCCGGTTCGACTGGACCCATGTCGATCGGCTGGCGGAAGCGCTCCGGCGGCTCGAAGAGGAGCGCTTCGATATCATCTTGCTCGATCTCTCGCTGCCGGACGCGCAGGGGCTCGATGCGGTCGTGTGGGCGCACGGGCAGGTCCCCCATCTGCCGATCGTGGTCTTGACCGGACTCGAGAACGAAGAGCTGGCGGTGGAGGCGCTGCGCCAGGGCGCTCAGGATTACCTGGTCAAAGGGAAGGTGGACGGCAATCTTTTGTCGCGTTCGATACGCTACGCCATCGAAAGAAAACGGGCCGAAGAGCAAATTCAAGAGAGTCTCCGCCGTCTCCGGGCGCTGAGAGAGATCGAACGGGCCACCACCTCGACGCTCGATCTCCACCGGGTGCTGGATGTTTTGCTGCAAAAAATCGATCTCCTTCTGCCTTACGCCGCGACCACCGTCAGGCTGTTCAATACGGCGACCGGCCTGCTGGAACCGATCGCCTGCCGCAACCTTTCAGAAAATGAATGGAAGTCGGAGCCGGGACGGCGCGGCCGCGGCATTCCCAACGTCGTTTTCGAAAACAAGGCGCCCTGGACGGTGCGCGATCTGCAAGTCGAGCCGCGCGTGCGCGACCCGGAATTTTTCCGCCGGCATGGATTGGTCTCTTACCTGGGACTCCCGCTGATCGCCAAAGACGAGGTCCTGGGAGTGCTTTCGTTCTACACCAAACAGGAGCATTCGTTCGGCGACGAAGAGGTCGAGTTTCTTTCCACGCTCGCCGATCAGGCGGCGATCGCGATTCAGAATTCCCAGCTCTACGAAGAGATCCGGGCGTCGCGCGACGCGCTCGAGCGGGCCAATCAGGTCAAAGAGGAATTTTTGAGCGTCATGTCGCACGAGCTGAGGACGCCTCTGAACGCGATCCTGGGCTATACCGAGATGGTCAAAGAAGGATTGCAGGGCGAGATCAATCCCGAGCAGGAGAGATCCTTGGAAAAAGTGGTCCGGCGCACCCGGGAGCTGCTCACCATGATCAACGGCATCCTGCAAGTCACTTCGATGAAAGCGCCGGCGATCAAAGCCGAGAGACGGGAATTCGATCTCGCGAGCTTCCTCGACGAGGTCAGGTCGGGGTACGAGTTTCCCTCGGACAAGGAAATCCGCTTTCATTGGGATTACGGGGATCTGCCGGTGATCGAGAGCGACCCGGAGAAGCTCAAACATATCCTCCAGAACCTCATCAACAACGCCGTCAAGTTTACCGACAAGGGAGAGGTGACCGTATCGGTGCGGGTTCAAGAAGGCGACAGGCGAGAGGCAACAGGCAAAAACAAAGATGGAGAAGGACCGCTTTGGCCTCACGCCTTTGTGGAGTTTACGGTGACGGATACGGGGATCGGAATTTCCGAGGAGATGTTGCCGGTGATCTTCGAGAAGTTCCGCCAGGTGGACGGCTCGGAGACCCGAACCTACGGCGGCGTAGGTCTCGGCCTCTATATCGTGAAGCAGTTCACCGAGCAGCTCGGCGGCAAGATCGAGGTCGAAAGCGCGCCCGGCAGCGGCTCGAGGTTTATCGTGACCATACCGAGCATCTCCCGAAGATCAGTAAGCAGTAAAAAGAACTCAATAAGCGGCAACCCGTTGATCGGCTGATATCCGCTTTCTTATCTGCTTACTGCCGACCGGCGTACCGGTTTACACCGGCATCACGTCGTGTTTTTTTCTCGGCCGCTCTTCTTTCTTCGAGCGTAAAATTTCTAGGGATTGGATCAGGCGCCGCCGGGTTTCGGCCGGCCGCATCACGGCGTGAGCGAACTGCTTCGCCAGCGCCTCGAATGGACCGCTGAATCGCTCGCCGTACTCCGCCAGCTTTTCGCGCCGCGTCTTTTCCGGGTCGGGCGACTGCTCGATCTCTTTCTTGTAAAGGACGTTTACCGCTCCGCCGCCGCCCATCACCGCCAGCTCCACTCCGGGCCAGACGAGCAACTGGTCGGCGCCCATCTCGCGCGTGCACATCGCCTGCTTCGCGCCGCCGTAGCCTTTGCGCAGCACGACGGTGATCTTGGGCACGGTTGCCTCGGCATAGGCGTAGAGCAGCTTCGCGCCGTGGCGGATGATGCCTTTCTCTTCCTGCTGTTTGCCGGGGAAAAAGCCCGGCACATCCATCAGCGTGACGACGGGAATGTTGAACGCGTCGCAGAAGCGGATGAAGCGCGCGCCTTTGTCCGAGGCGTCCACGTCGAGGCTGCCGGCCAAAAACATCGGCTGGTTGGCGACGAAGCCGACCGGATGGCCGTCGAGACGGCCCAAGCCGATCACGAGATTGCGCGCGAACTTCCCCTTGAGCTCGAGAAAGTTGCCGTCATCGACAATCGCTTTGATGACCTGAAGGATGTTGTAAGCCCGCCGCATGTCATCGGGGACGATTTTTTCCAGCGTGTCGAGGGCGCGCGCCGGGTCGTCCGTGGTTTCCTTGCGCGGCGGGGCCGATTCAAAGTTCAACGGCAAGAAACCGAGCAGCCGCCGGATCAGCGCGAGGCATTCTTCGTCGTTCTTGGCGACGAGATCCGTCACGCCGGAAACTTCGGAATGAATCTTCGCCCCGCCCAACTCCTCCATCGTGACGATCTCGCCGAGAACCTCCTTGATCACCGCCGGTCCGGTGATGAACATCTGGCTCGTGTTCTGGACCATGAGGACAAAATCGGTCAGCGCCGGAGAGTAGGAGCCGACGCCGATGCACGGGCCCATGATCGCGGAGATCTGCGGGATCGAGCCGGATGAGATGCTGTTCTCGAAGAAAATTTTTCCGATCGACGCGGTGACGGAAAGCCCTTCTTGAATGCGCGCGCCGGCCGAGTCGTTGAGGCCGATCACCGGCACGCCGAGCTTCCGAGCCGTCTGGATCGCATAGGCGATTTTTTCCGCATGGGCGCTGCCGACGGAGCCGGCGAGGATCGCTCGGTCCTGGGAATAAACGTAGACCGACCGCCCGTCCACTTTGCCGAAACCCATGACGACGCCGTCGGATGGAGTCTTTTTCTCCGCCATGCCGAAGTCCGCGCATGGCGTCTCCGCCAGCATGAATTCTTCGACGAAGCTCTCCGGGTCCAGAAGCTTGTCGATGCGCTCGCGGGCGGTCAGCTTCCCCTCCGCGTGTTGCTTGGCGGCGGCTTTGGGATCGGCGTCGCGCGCCTTCTGCTCCAAAGCGGCGAGCTTCTTTTCTAGTTCCTCTTTGGTTGGCATAGCGTAAAAAGTTTCTATCCCCCTACGATGCCCATGCCTTGGAGCACGGAGAGCATGACCGCCGCTGCGATCACGGAGCCGATCTGTCCGCCCGCGTTGGCGCTCATGGCGTGCATGAGGAGATAGTTTTTCTTGTTGTATTTTTGCCCTTCCACCTGCACGACGCGGGCCGACATCGGGAACGCCGAGATGCCGGCGGCGCCGATCAATGGATTGATCTTGCCGCCGGAAAGGACGCACATGAGCTTTCCAAAGAGCACGCCGACGGCGGTGTCCAGACTGATGGCGACAAAACCGAGGGCCAGGACCAGAAGAGTCTGAGCGCGCAGGAATTTATCGGCCTCCATCGTCGCGCCGATGCACAGTCCCAAAAGCAGCGTAACGATATTGGCGATCTCGTTTTCCGCGGCGTGTTTCAGCCGCTCGACGACGCCGCTTTCCTTCATCAGGTTTCCCAGCATAACGGTGCCGATCAACGGCGTGCCTTTGGGGGCGAGCAGCGAAGCGAAAATCGTCACGACGATCGGGAAGAGGATCTTGGTCGTTTTCGACACCGGTTGCTTGACGACGCCCATGACGATCTTGCGTTCCTTGTCGGTCGTGAGCGCGCGCATGATCGGCGGCTGAATTAACGGCACCAACGACATGTAAGAATAGGCCGCCACGGAAACCGCGCCGAGCATATGCGGCGCGAACTTCGAACTCACATAAATGGCCGTCGGCCCGTCGCAGGCGCCGATGATCGCGACGGCGACGGCGTCGAGCTTGTCGAATCCAAGGGCAAGGGCGAGGAGTAAAGTGAGAAAAATCCCGAACTGCCCGGCCGCGCCGAGCAGGATGATCTTGGGATTCTCCAGAAGCGGCTGGAAGTCCGTCATGGCGCCGATGCCGACGAAGATCAGCAGAGGGAAAACTTCGGTCAGCACTCCGGCGTCGTAAAAGAAGCGGAGGAATCCTTCCTTCCCCATCATGTCGGCGAGCGGTATGTTGACCAGGATGGCGCCGAAACCGATGGGAACCAGAAGGAGCGGCTCGTAGCCTTTTTTGATGCCGAGATAGAGGAGCAGCAGAGCAATCAGGACCATGACGACATGGCCCAGACCGAGATTGGCGACGCCAAGGAAGAGGCCTTGCAGGCCGGAAAGAAGCGCGGATTCCATTTGCAATCAATTAACCTTTCTTGGCAGTCGAATCTTCGGGTTGATAGGGGAAGATTTTTTTAAGCAAAAGGATGAGCAGACTTAAAATCCACAACACCAGCATGGTCCCGGCCATGCCGATCAGCGCCAAGGTCCAACCGAACGTCCACGTGTCCATAAAAACTAATTTATTCGATGACGGCGAGATCTTGCTCGGCTTCAACGGCTTGGCCGGGGGATACCTTGATTTCCTTCACCGTACCGGCCGCCGGCGCCACCACCGGGATCTCCATCTTCATCGCTTCGAGAACGACGACCACCTCGTCCTCTTCGACGCGCTCGCCGACTTTTTTTTCGATCTTGAGAACCTTGCCCACCATGGGCGCGGTGACGGATGTCGCCAAGTTTCGCCTCCTTAAAAAATAGTTTCGAGTTTCAAGTTTTGGAGTTTCGAGATTTTAAACCCGAGACTCGAAACCCGAAACAAGAAACGGATTTTTAGATGCCATTTAGTAGAGTTTCTCGCCCGTTGTCAATATGAGCCGGTTTTGTTCGGTTGATTTTAGCGGGCTTATGCTATAAGAGCGGATACAAGAAACCGGAGGTAAACTCGATGGCGAAGGCCGCAGCTCAGGTTGAAAACGTGATGGACAACATCCCCTATTACGACAAATGGCAGCAGGGAGAAGGTATCCCCATCAGCAAAACTTTTTTTGCCCAGGATTTGAGGAAGGTCCCGGTAGCGCACTGGGAAAGAATTGGAGGAGAGGGCGCGTTCATCAACATGGAAGGGGCGGAAGGCGCGACCGGCGCTTACGTCTGCGAGATTCCCGCGGGAAAAAGCCTGAAGCCGCAGCGGCAAATCTACGAAGAGATGATTTACGTTCTCAAGGGCCGCGGCGCGACGGCGATCTGGAACGACAAAGGCGCGAAGCAAACCTTCGAGTGGCAGGAGGGCAGCCTCTTCGCCTTGCCGCTGAACGCCTGGCACCAGCATTTCAACGGACAGGGAAACGAAACGGCGCGATTTTTCTCCGTCAACAGCATGCCGATCGTTTTCAACCTGTTCCACAACGCGGACTTTATCTTCAACGTGCCCTACGACTTCACCGACCGCTTCGACGGCGAGCCGGAATACTTCAGCGGCAAGGGGAAAGCCCATCCCGGCCGCATCTGGGACACCAACTTCATCGCCGACGCGCGTAACTTTAAACTGGAAGAGTGGAAGGAGCGCGGCGGCGGCGGGACCAACGTCATGCTCGAGATGGCCAACGGCTCGATGGCCGCCCACATCTCGGAATTCCCGATCGGCACCTACAAGAAAGCCCACCGCCACGGTCCGGGCTTCAACGTCATCATCATCAAGGGAAAAGGTTTCTCGCTTTTCTGGCGCCAAGGCGAGCCGATTAAGCGCTATGATTGGCAGGACGGCAGCGTTTTCACGCCACCGCCGATGATGTGGCACCAGCACTTCAACACCGGAGCCACTCCGGCGCGCTATCTTCCGCCGCGCCTCGGCGGAATCAAATATAGCCTCGGCGAACAGTTCGGCGACGTCACCAAAGTCGATAAGGACGTCAAAGCCGGCGGCAACCAGATCGAATATTACGACGAGGACCCGTCGATCCGGAAGATGTTCGAAGAAGAGTTGGCGAAGTCCGGCACCACGTCGCGGATGAATCCGGATTTTTACAAGAAAAAGTAAGCGCGAAACATTTTCACGTTCCCAAAAAACGTGATCCCGTCATTTTCCTTCCGGCTGAACCTTTTCGGTCCGCCCGTTCGGCCCTTCCATAGATACGGGCTCAATTGATGGCCGCTCTAATCGTCGCGTTCGCCTATCTCCTGGGTTCCGTGCCGACGGGTTTCTTGCTGGGATATCTCGCCGGCGTCGATGTGCGGATCTCCGGCAGTGGCAACGTCGGCGCCACGAACGTCGCCCGGGTCGCGGGCAAATGGCTCGGGCTTCTAACCTTATTGGGCGATACGGCCAAAGGCTTCGTGCCGGTTTTTATTGCGCTGCAAATGGGATTCGACGCGGCGGTCGCCGGCTGGGCGGCGCTCGCCGCTTTCCTGGGTCATCTCTATCCGGTTTTTCTGAAATTTCGTGGCGGAAAGGGCGTGGCGACGGCTTTGGGAGCCTTGCTGGCCGTCGCTCCTGCGGCCATCGGAGTCCTGGCGCCGGTATTTTTGCTCGTTCTGCTGGCGACTCGAATCGTTTCGCTGGCTTCTATAGTCGCGGCTGGGACAGCGCCGGTGGCGATCTGGCTTCTGGGCTACCCGGATCCGTTGATAGGCATAACCCTGCTTATGGCGCTCTGGATCCTGTGGCGCCATCGCGACAACATTCAGCGCCTGCGCGCCGGCGCCGAGCCGAGATTCAGTCTCTAGTCGGTGAGGGTTTTGCCCGGACAGCTAATACTCGCGCTGCTGTTGCTGCTGTTTCTGTCTCTCTTGCTCTCTTTTGAGGCGTTCCGTCTCGGCCCGGTTCTGGTCGATCTGGCGTTGCTGCTCCGCCTGTTTTTGTTCCTGGCCCTGCATTTGGTCGCCGATCAGAGCGCCCGCGGCCGTGCCGAGCACTGCGCCGACCGCCGCTCCGGTTCCCGGCGCGCCTACGGTGCTTCCAATGATGCCTCCTGCGGCGGCGCCGCCGACGGCCCCGATGACCGCGCCCTTTTCCCGGGTTGTCATGGGTGCAGAGCAGCCGAGGGTTCCGGCCAAAAGGAAAATCACTGCAATAGCGCACAACTTGTGTTTCATGGTTCCTCCTTACGCGCGCTTGACTGATGGAATTGGGCAATAATACCAAACCGAAATGGCGTGTTCAAGTTTTTTCGCCGGATTATCTCGTCATCGATCGCCGAGCCGGACGAAACGCAATCGTCACACTCATGGAATGCGTCTATTGACTTCGCCGACGGCCGAAGTCTAAAGTTAAATTTGGGCGAGACGAAGGGAGAATGATGGAAACAATCAGCAAAGAAACCGTGCTCGACGCGCTTAAGAAAGTCCAGGACCCCGAGCTCCATCGCGACATCGTAAGCCTCGGCATGGTGAAAAACCTCGACGTGGCCGACGGAAAAGTCAAATTCACCGTCGAGCTCACGACCCCGGCCTGCCCGCTGAGAGAGACAATCGACGCCGATTGCAAGAAAGCGCTGGCGGCGGTGGGGATCCAGGACCTGGAAATCTCCTTCGGCGCCCAGGTGCGCGGCAGTAAGTCGGGCGCGGGGCAGACCGATCTGTTGCCGACGGTGAAGAACGTTGTTCTGGTGGCGGCGGGAAAAGGCGGCGTGGGAAAGTCCACCGTCGCGGCAAACCTCGCCGTCGCGCTGAAGAAGCACGGCGCCACCGTGGGTCTGCTCGACGCGGACATCTACGGCCCCTCCGTGCCGATCATCATGGGCGTTAAGGACCATCCCGAGCAGATTCCCGTCAACGGCGGCTTCAAGCTCAAGCCCCCTCTCGCGCACGGCCTGCCGGTGATGTCGATCGGATTTTTTCTCGAGCGCGATCAGGCGGTGATCTGGCGCGGTCCGATGCTGGGAAAGGCACTGCAGCAATTGATGGCCGACGTCCTATGGGGCGCGCTCGATTATCTCATCGTCGATATGCCCCCCGGAACCGGCGACGTGCAGATCACGTTCTCCCAGCAGCTCAAAGTCAGCGCCGCGCTGCTGGTGGCGACGCCTCAGGAGGTTGCGCTCGCCGACGTGATCCGGGCCAAGTCGATGTTCGATAAGGTCATGATTCCCATCGTCGGCATCGTCGAGAACATGAGCTATTTTATCTGCGACGGCTGCGGCAAGAAGCACGAGATCTTTTCCCGCGGCGGGGCCGAGCGCGCGGCGGGGCGGTTCAACATCCCGTTCTTGGGGGAGATCCCGATCACGCCGACGCTGCGCGAGGGAGGCGACATGGGCGTGCCGATTCTGATACAGGAGCCGAACTCCGAGGTCAGCAAGATCTTCATGGACATCGCCGCCAAGCTGGCGGGCCAGCTCTCCGTGGTCTCGGAGGCCGCCCGGAAGGCGCAAGCGCTGAAGATCGTCACAACCTGAGGACATCATGGCAGCGCAATCTCCCGTCGAGATCAACCACATCAAAGCCAAAGGCGTGGTGCGCATCACCTGGGACGACGGCCACGTCGGGGAATACGGCCAGGATTATCTCCGCGGATTTTGCCCTTGCGCCGGCTGCCAGGGGCACGGCGGCGAATTGAAATTCAATCCTTCTCCCGACGCCGTCCTCGCGGAGATCAGCGCGGTCGGGAATTACGCGATCATGTTTCACTGGCAGGACGGACACGACACCGGCATCTATACGTACCAATTTCTAAGAGCCCTCTGCCCGTGCGCCGAGTGCAAGAGCCAGGCGGGAGAGGCGGAAAGATAGGGAGTATTTTTATGGCGACGAAAGAAGAAGTCTACGAAATTTTGCAGCAGTGCTACGACCCGGAAATTCCCGTCAACATCGTCGATCTCGGCCTCATTTATGACGTTCAGATTGAAGGAACTAAAGTCAACGTCAAGATGACCTTGACCGCGCCGGGATGCGGCATGGGCGGCATGATCGCCGGCCAGGCGCGCCAGAAAATTTTAGACAATATCGACGGCGTCGAGGAAGCGACCGTCGATCTCGTCTGGGACCCGCCCTGGGAACCGAGCAGGATGAGCGAAGAAGCCAAGCAGAAGCTGGGGATCGGGTGAGAAGGATCGTCGGTTATGCTGGATCGGATTCGTGAATCTCCTGGTTGCCTTCATATAGCGCAAGTTCTTCGTGCAGCCGCGCAATCATCTTCCGAATCCCCGCTTTGGTGAATCCTTTAGCGCCCAGGGGGTGGCTCTGCTGTAAGAGGCGGAGTCTGTCCTCTAAAAGGTGCAACTCCTCCTGGGCCTTTCCGTATTGCTCGGTGTTGGTAATCATAATGGCACCTCCACGAGTCCCTTACGACGGCTATCCAGTTCACGCGTTAGACTAAAAAACGCCACCCACTCCTCCCAATCAGTCTCATCTTCGGCAGCAAAGATTTCCTCCGGGCGACGCGTCAACAACATCTCTTCCAATTCTAGCGCAGGCGGATATTCGTGCTCAAGCTGCTGCGTGAAATCCTTCGGGAGCAGAATAACCGCGTCAACATCGTGCGGTTCTTCTATCGTCGTAACGAAGCTGCCATCTACGAGCAAGCGCTTGGCTCCCACTTGCCGTCCCAAATCAATCCAGCGACGCAGATGCAGTGCCAATCGACGACGGTGACGACTCGAAGAGCCAAAGCGAAAAATCACGTCGGCCTCTGAGCATAGGTGCACGCCTTCCGGCAAGTAGCCGTCCGGCCGAAACGGTGGAATAGGAAAGGTAAACGGCCCCTGTGCCATGGAAGATGGCTGATTATCGCAGAGACCGGAGGAAATTTCCATTGAACAATGGCCGCGGCTTTTCTCGTTGTTTACTACACGCAAATGTCAGTTTGCGTTCTCTCAGGACACAATCCAAACGGTTCTCTTAAGTGATCGCCGGCCAGGCGCGTCAGAAAATTTTAGACAACATCGACGGCGTCGAGGAAGCGACCGTCGATCTCGTCTGGGACCCGCCCTGGGACCCGAGCAAGATGAGCGAAGAAGCCAAACAGAAGCTCGGGATCGGGTAACCGCTCTCCAGCCGTCTTTACGAAGCCTGGATCATTTCGGATTTTTTCTTTACTTCCTACCGATGCGGTGAAGCATCCGCTTGAAGGCCACTCGCGCCCGCGTGAGAGGAGTGACGCTGCCGCCTTCGAGCCGAATTCTGAGCTCGACGTAGAACTTGGATAGTGATTTCAAAGTCAGCTTGAAAAGCTCGTTCGACCCGGTTGTATCGCCGCGGCAGATATGATGGTGGCAGCCGATCGCAACGGCTTGAACCGGCACGAGCAACTGGATTTTCGAAAGCCCATCCAAATCCAAGCCTCTCTCCGACGACTCGATCTTCATCGCCGCCGCGCGCACGTCGTGCTTGTCCCGCGTATACTCTTCGTAGCGCATGGTGATGAGCTTTTTCCAGTCTCGCAGATGGTTGCCTTCGATCCCGAGCTTCCTTAAGGAGTCCACGTGCGCTTTGGAGACTGCTTTGCTCAAACCGACAAGGTAGTCCTTAAACTCTTTACTAACCCGGAGATCGGGCGCTTCGACCAGAAGCATAATCAGCACGATCGATGCCACGACCAGCTCGTTGAAAATCCTGTCATGCTCGGTCTGGCTCAACCGCTCGAAGTTCGCCAAGCGACGGAATTCTTTGTCGCAAAAGAGCTCGTATGCGGCGCCCGCCGCGGCCTCAGCCAGGCCCGCGGCGGTTGCCTCTGCCATCTGGCCGAGCGACTCAAATTCCGGCAAATCTTTTTTCATCGGGTTAGCAATCCGCCTCGCGTCGGGCAACTCTCTTCTTCCGGCCGCTTCGGATTGCTACGGCGTTGGGAGTTTTTGTCTTCAGCCGTTAGCCACGGGAAAAGGGGGCAAGAAGCGCGCCGGCTATCGCGCCGAGGAACAAACCGAGGATGTCCGGGTGGCCCCAGGCGGTTGCCCGCCCGAGGCTCCCACAGACCCGTACGTGCATTTTTGATGCATACGGTTCCTCGGATCATGGTCTCGCTGCGCGAGAATCGCGCACCCTATGCCGAGCAAACTTCGACTGTTT